>JACQFK010000284.1 GCA_016200125.1 Planctomycetota bacterium | reverse complement strand
CGTCCCCGGGTTCGCCGTCCGCGTGAAGACGGGAGCCGAAACCGCCGAGGCGATTGAATGGGCTGCCGATCCGGCGGCGCGGCCCGCGATAAAGAAGCCGGCCGTGGCCGAGGAGTACATCGCGAAGCTCCTGTTGTCCGAAGCGGAGAGGTTGAAGGGCGAGGGTTGGACGATGCTTCGGGACGTGATCGAGGCGATGAAGAATGAGCCCGAATCGCCGGAGACGCTCAAGCCGCTCTTCTTGAATCTGGAGACGGCGACGGCGCTGCTGACCAAGTCGCGGGAGGTTTACCTTTTGACGAAGGAGAAGGCGTCGGACTCCGCGTCGATCGACGACAACCTCTCGATGATCAGCCGGGTCCTCGAAATCGCCGCCCGGCATACGGAATCGATCAAGTCGCGCCTGAAGTAGCTTCTCCGCCGTCGGCGGGTGCGTTCCGCGTGCGGAAATCGAGACGAAGAGAGCACTGAAGCCCCGGCGGCTGATCGGAAGCGCCGGGGCTTTTCCTTCTCCCGGCCGATCCATTTTGTTGATCTTCCGTCGCCATTCTGCTTAGTTGCTGGGATGCCTATGACACGCCGCAGAAGGAGTCCCTCGCCCCGGGTCCGCCGGTCCTCCGCCCGCGGGCGCGACCTGAAGGGCCACGTCGACCTCGTGGGCCTCGGCAACCTCCTGCAGCTCCTGTCCATGAACAAGACCGAGGGGATTCTCACGGTCGCCAGAGGGGGCGAGAAGCAGTCGATCCACTTCGGGCACGAGGGGATCCGCCTGCTGTCCTCGAGCGTGCCCCGCGTCCGCCGGCTCAGCAAGATCGCGACGAAGCTGTCGGGCCGGACGCTGATCACGCCGGAGCGGCTGAAGAACCTCCTGGGCAAGGAGAAGCTGCTCGGGTGGACCCTCGGCCACGTCGTCTTCGCCAACGAGCAGCTGTCGACGGAGAAGATCCACGAGGCCCTCCGGCACCAGGTGGAGGAGGAGATCCTGGACCTTTTCGTCTGGGACCAGGCGCTCTTCAGCTTCGAGGAGATCCGCCCCTCGCTGGTCCAGCTGGCCAGCCCCCTCGCCGGACTCCCGATCCGCGCGGACGTCACCGCGCTCCTGCTCGAGGCCGCGCGCCGCTCCGACGAGCTGCTGCAGATCCGCGGCACGCTCCCGGACGAGAAGACGAAGGTCCAGAAGCTCCCGCGGGAGATCCACGCGGACGAGCTGGGGGAGGACCTGGTCCGGGTGGACGCGATCCTGCCGCTCATCAACGGCCGCCGGACGCTGAAGGCGATCCTGCAGGCCTCGATCTACCCCAAGTTCGCGACCCTGCGCGCGGTCCACAAGCTGCTCACGCTGGGCTACGCGAAGGCGCGGGACCGCGCGGGCGACACGGTCCTGCTGGCCCCGGCGGTTTCCTGAGGTCCGGTCGCCCCGGGACAAGGGAGGGAATCATGCGGATGACATCGGCGCTCCGGCTCCTGGCCGTTCTCACAGGCGCGGCCCTCATTCCGGCCTGCGGCGGCGGCGGGTCCGCCGCGGCGGCCACCAGCACCACGGTCTCGGGAAAGGCGGTGAACGGTCCCCTCCAGGCGGCCGTGGTCCAGGTCTACGCGCTCACAGCGACCGGAGCGCTCGGGACGCTCCTCGGCTCGGGCGTTACCGACGTGGCCGGCAACTATTCGATCACGATCACGCCCCAGGCGGGCGCGATCGGCGTGAAGGTGTCGGGCGGCGGCGGGGCCCAGTACAAGGATGAAGCGAGCGGCGCCACGATCGCCTTCGGGGTCGCCGACGTGCTTCTCGCCTACGTCCCTTCCGGCGTCCGGTTCGGTGTTCCCCTTGTCCACCCTGGTCACCCGGGTCAATTCCTTCGTGGCGGCCCAGTTCGGCCTCACGAACCTCACGGGCGTCGCCCCGAACGATCTGACGGCGGGCGCGCAGACGGCGGGGACGGAAGCCACCCATTACGGGCTGGTCCTGGCCGGTCTCTCCCAGGAGGCGGGGACGGCGGCGGTGGCGGTCATGCCGCTGATCAACGCCATCGGAACCGATTTCCAGACGGACGGATCGTTCAACGGCCTGAACGTCGGCGCCCCGGTCGTGCTGGGCGGCGGCAACCTATCGACGACCGCCTCGACGTCCTGGCTGGCGACGGGCATGACGGCCTTCCTCGGGGGCGGGCAGAACGCCTCGACGATCGCGGCGGCCGCGGAATCCGCCTTCATCACCCCGATTTCCGCGGCCTCGGCTCCCGCCGTGCCGGCGGGCCTCGCGGGAACGCCGGGCTCCATGACGGTCACCCTCACGTGGAACGGCGTGCCCGGGGCGGCGACCTACAACGTGTACATGGCGGGCGTGACCGGCGTGACCCCCGCGAACTACGGCTCGCTGGCCGGCGGCATGGCCCACACGACGGTCGCCAGCCCCTTCTTCCACGCGGGACTGGCGCCCGGACCCTACTACTTCATCGTGACTGCGGTGAACGGCGCGGGGGAAGGGCTTCCGTCGGGCGAGCTCTACCTGATCGTCCCCTAGGATGCTCCCTATTTCGTGCTGAAGTCCAGCAGGGTCGCGATCAGGAAGTAGACCGTCGTGCCGAAGATGTCGTTGAACATCGTCACGAAGGGGCCGCAGGCGGTCGCGGGGTCGAGCTTGAAGCGATGGAGCACCAGGGGCTCGAGCGAGCCGACCACTGAGGTGGCCGCGGTGGCCGAGACCATCGCGAGGAACACCGCGATCCCCAGCTTCAGCACCACCTTGGCGCTCTGATTGCACTCGATCAGGGCCGCGGCGCCCGCGGCCGCGATTCCGCAGGTGACCCCGAGCATCATGCCCAGCCGCAGCTCGG
Organism: Planctomycetota bacterium; assembly: GCA_016200125.1. The sequence continues at coordinate 5,147 of JACQFK010000284.1, read as the reverse complement.
TCACGAGGACCTTCACGAGCTGCGAGAACTTGATCGTGCCCATGCCCAGGCCGCGGACGATGAGGGTGGTGCACTGGAGGCCGACGTTGCCGCCCGCCGCCGTGATCGCCGGCATGAACGCCGACAGGATCGCCGCCTTCTCCAGGGTGTTCCCGAACACCTTGGAGATGATCAGCGCGATCGAGAGCTCCCCTCCCAGCGTGAGCAGGATCCAGGGCAGGCGCAGCTTGTAGCGCGTGAAGGTCGGCGTGCTCAGCGAGTCCGCGAGGACCGAGCCGGCCATCTTGTGCATGTCCTCGCTCGCCTCGTGCTGGATCACCTCGACGATGTCCTGCAGGGTCACCACGCCGATCATCTTCATCTCGGCGTCGACGACCGGCACCGCGCGGATGCGGTACTTCTGCGCGAGCCGGGCGACCTCCTCCTGGTCGGTCGTGGGTCCGACGAAGCTGATCTCCTTGCGCATGAAGGCTCCGATCTTCTCGTCGGGCTTGTGGAGCATGAGCCGCGCGAGCGAGCTGATCCCCGTGAGATGGCCGTGGTCGTCCGTCACGTAGATGAAATCCACGGTGTGGGGATCGACCGCCCCCTGGATCTGCTGGATCACCTCGCGCGCGGTCGTGGCCTCGCCGACGGTCACGAAGTTCCGGGTCATGCGGCCGCCCGCGGTGTTGGGCGGGTACTGCCGCAGCGCGCGGACGTCCGCGGCCTTCCCGGTCTCCACGCTCGACAGGACGCTCTTCTCCTTGTGAAGCGGCAGGTGGTCGATGATGTCCGCGATGGCGTTGTCGGGCATCTTGTCGATGACGGCGCCGAGCCGCTCCTCGCCGATCTTGTCGACGAGCTCGACCTTGTAGTCGTGGGGCATCGCGGCCAGCACCTGGGCGGCGACCTGGGCGTCCAGCACCTCGAACACGCGCACCCGGTCCTCGAGATCCACGTCGTCCAGGAGTTCCGCCAGGTCCACGGGATGGATCGAGCCGAGGGCCGAGCGGAGCGTCTCCCGGTCGAAATCCTTCCATTCTTCGCCCGAAAGATTCAGCTCGCCCGCCACGTCAGGCCGCCTTTGCGGAGAAGTTGAGGAGCATGGCAATCAGGAAGTAGACGCTGGTGCCGAAGAGGTCGTTGAACATGGTCACGAAGGGGCCGCAGGCGGTCGCGGGATCGAACTTGTAGCGGTGGAGGACCATCGGTCCCAGCGCGCCGCCCAGCGAGGTCGCGAGCGTGGCGGAGATCATGGCCAGGAAGACGGCGATGCCGATCTTCAGGACGTCCTGGTGATCCCGCTGGATCAGCATCGCGACGCCCGCGGAGGCCAGGCCGCAGGTGATCCCGAGGAAGGACCCCAGGCGGAGCTCCGTGAGCACGACCTTCATGAACTGCGCCGCGCGGATCGTGCCCATGCCGAGGCCGCGGACGATCAACGTGGTGCTCTGCAGGCCCACGTTGCCGCCGGCCGCGGCGATCGCCGGCATGAACGCCGAGAGGACGACGGCCTTCTCCAGCGTCGTCCGGAAGACCTTGGAGATCACGACCGCGATCACCAGCTCTCCGGCGAGCGTCAGGAGGAGCCAGGGAAGGCGGCGCGAGTAGCGGCGCCAGATCGGCGTGTCGAGCGAGTCGACGTGGAAGGACCCGGCCATCTTGTGCATGTCCTCGCTGGCCTCCTGCTGGATCACCTCGACGATGTCCTGCAGGGTCACCACGCCGAGCAGCTTCCGGTTCCCGTCCACGACGGGCACCGCGCGGATCCGGTACTTCTGGGCCAGCCGGGCGACCTCCTCCTGGTCGGTATCGGGGCCGACGACGGAGATCTCCTTGCGCATGAAGTCGCCGACGCGCTCGTCCGGCTTGTGGAGCATGAGCCGGGCGAGCGAGCTGATCCCCTGCAGGCGCTCCTGCGCGTCGGTCACGTAGATGAAGTCCACGGTGTGGGGATCGACCGCGCCCTGGATGTCCTGGATCACCTGCCGGGCCGTGGTCTCCGCGGGCACGGCGACGAAGTTGCGCGTCATGCGGCCGCCCGCGCTGTGGGGCGGGTACTGGCGCAGCGCCTGGATGTCCGCCTTCTTGGCGGTGTCGACGTTGAGCATCACCTGCTTTTCCTTGTGGTGGGGCAGGTGGTCGATGATGTCGGCGACGGCGTGGTCGGGCATCTTGTCGATCACGGCGTCGAGCTTGTCCTCGCCGATCTTGTCGACCAGCTCGACCCGGTAGTCGTGCGGCATCGTGACCAGGACCTGGGCCGCGACGTCGGCCTCCAGGACCTCGAAGATGCGGACGCGGTCATCGAGGTCCAGGTCGTCGATCAGTTCGGCGAGGTCGACGGGATGCACCGAGGCGAGCACCGTGCGGAGGGTCTCGCGGTCCAGCCCCTCCTGCTCGAGCAGCTCCGAAAGGCTCGGATTCTCTTCCGACATGACCCGATTCTATGCCGCCTGCGAATCACCGTCAACGCCGCCCCCGCAATCGGGCGATAGTTGCGGCGGAGCCTTTCCCGGGGGGTTATACTTTTCACGTGACCACCCGCCGCTCCCGTCGCCCGCGCATCCTCATCGCCCACCGCGACGCCGTGTGGGTGGACCAAGCCAAGCAGCGGCTGGAGTCGATGGGCTACTCGGTGACGGAGTGCCTCGAGCCCGACTGGGTGCCCGACCTGCTGGGCGGGAGCCGGCCCTACGACCTGGCCGCCGTGACGAGCGAGATGGACCCGATGGCCCAGGCCGAGATCCTGAAGCTCGTGCGCGGGCGGCTGACCGGCACCAAGGTCATGCTCCTGCTCGACCAGCTCGACAGCGCCACGATCCATTACAAGGCCGACTCGAGTCTCCTGACCCACCGAATCAGCGCGGACAACGTCCACGAATTCGCGATCGCCGTGGCCGCGCAGGTGGGCGTTCCGGCGCGGAAGCCCGAAGTGTAAATATTGCGTTAACCCCGACGTTCCCCGGTCACACTATCCTTTCCCGCCCCGTCCACCCTTTGCTCCAATAGAAACATGACGACTTCGACGACTCTGCCTCCCAAGGTCCAGGAGGCGCTCGACCGCGCGACCGGGGCGCTGAAGAAGACGCTCGGCGCGAATCTCCACTCGCTGGTCCTCTACGGCAGCGCGGTGCGCGGGAATCTCCTGGAGAAGGTCTCGGACCTCAACCTCCTCATCCTGCTCGAGCAATCCACGCCGGAGGCCCATGAGGCCATCTCCGAGGCGATCGACGATCCGGTCCGCATCGAGCCCTTCATTCTGGGCCGCGCCCTCCTTGCCCGGAGCATTCAGGCCTTCGCGGTCAAGTTCCTGTCCATCCAGCGGAACTACCGGGTGCTCCACGGCGCCGATCCCTTCGCAACCCTCAAGGTCGACGAGTCCCTGGCCCGCTTCCTCTGCGAGCAGGCGGTCCGGAACCTGCGGCTCCGCTGCGTCCGAGCCTTCGTCCTGTTCGGGCCGGACCGCATCCATTACTCGTCCTTCATCGCCCGGATGACGCCGGCCTTCTTCACCGACCTCGCGGAGGGGTTGCGGCGCGTCGGCATCGACGTCCCGCGGTCCTACGAGGAGCGCCTCCCGCTCTTCGAGAAGGTCTTCGGCGTCGACGCTTCGATCCTGCTCAAGCTCCTCGAGCTCAAGGCATCGGCCCGCCTGCTCTCGGCCGCCGAGGTGAAGGAGTTCCATGCCCGGCTCTTCAAGCTGCTCGACGCCGCCCTGCGCTGGATGGAGGCCCAATGGCCGCCCTTGCGGTAGACCCGGGAACGATCCTGCGCTGTCCCGTCTGCCTCGCCCCGATGAGCGTGGGGAGGGGCGTCATCCCCCAGACCCGGCTGACCTGTCCCCGCTGCCAGCGGAAGTTCGAGAAGCAGGAGGGATTGCCGGTCAAGGAGCCGGATCCGGTCCCGGCACTCCCGGCGTCGGTCGAGGCGGGCAAGCCCGCGCGCTGGAGCGGCCACATCGCCGCGGCCGCCGGCGGGCTCGCGCTGACCCTCTGGCTGGGCATGAACAAGAAGGGGCCGGAGTTTCTTCTGTTCTATTTCATCGTCTGGGCCGTCACGTTCTTCGGGTCGCTGGGCACGCGGATGTTCTCGTGGGGCAAGCATTCGAGCGTGGTGGCCTTCATCATCTTCGAGGGCCTGGGCGTGTCGCGTCTGATCACCGGGCTCCAGCACGGCATGCACAAGTTCGGATTCCTCCTGTTCGGCATGCTGATCGGCGGATTCTTCTACATCGTCAAGCTGGGCGCCGAGTCGACCCCCGCCGGCGGGGGCTGCCCCGTGGGCGGATGCTCCAGCGGCAGTTCCGGCGGGTTCTGGTCCTCGGGATGCAGCAGCTGGTCGAGCTCCAGCTGCAGCAGCAGCAGTTCGAGCTGCGGCGGGGGCGGCTGCGGGGGCGGAGGAGGCTGCGGCGGATGCGGCGGCAACTGATCGGCGTCGGCTATCGACGGGAGCTCGCGGGGTGGATCGCCTCGCGGCCGCCGGAGATCGGCTGCCTCGAGATCACCGCCGAGCACTTCTTCGACCGCGGTCTCGACGCACTCAGCGAGCTGCGGCGCGACTATCCGCTCTTCGTCCACGGCCTGGGGCTTTCGCTCGGGACGCCGGGGCCGCTCGACCGCGCGGCGCTCGACGCCTATGCCCGCGTCGTGGAGGCGGCCGACCCGCTCTACGTGACCGAGCACGTCGCCTTCACCCGGACGCGCGACGTCGATCTCGGCCATCTCAATCCCGTCGCCCGGACGCCCGAAAACCTCGGGCTCCTGGCCGACCACGCGCGGGAGGTGATGGACCGCTGCGGCCGGCCGATGCTGCTCGAGAACATCGCCTCGCCGCTGTCGCTGAAGGGCGGCCTCTCCGAGCCGGAGTTCCTGAACCGGCTCTGCGACCGCGCCGGCTGCGGCCTGCTCCTCGACGTCACCAACCTCACCGTGAACAGCCGCAATCACCGCTTCGATCCGATTGCCTGGCTCGACGCGATCGAGCCGCGGAACATCGCGCAGCTGCACGTGGTCGGCTACACGCGGCGCGCAGACGGCTGGCACGATGCCCACGCCGAGCCGATCCAGGACGAGCTGTTCGACCTGGCACGCCTCATCCTGGAGCGGTCGCCGGTCCGGGGCGTCATCGTGGAGCGGGACGAGAACATGCCCGCGCCGGAGGAG
>JACQFK010000058.1 GCA_016200125.1 Planctomycetota bacterium | reverse complement strand
CGTCGAACTTCACCCGCAGCGGCGGAAGCTCCTTCCCGAGCCAGAGGTCCGTGTTGTTCCACCACGTGATCACGGGGGCGACGTGGAGGTCCTCGGCGCGCATCAGGAGCTCGACGTCCTTGAGGGGACGGTGAACATGCAGTTCGCCCGACCACCAGCCCTCGTCGGCCATGCGGATCAGCCGCTTGAGCTCGACCTTGAGCTTCGCGAGAGCCCCCGCCTCGACGGCGATCTCCTGCGCCGCGGCGGCGTATTCGGGCCCCTTCTCCACCTCGAGCCGGTAGCGGCCGGGCGGAAGGTCGAGCTTCGCCGCTCCATCGCAGACGAAGTGGTCGCTCCAGGAGGGATACGCGGGCGCCTTGACCGGCTTTCCGGCGGGGTCCTTGAGATGGATCCGGGCGGGCGCCGGCGCGCCGTTCTCGACGATCGCGATCTCGAGGCCGCCCGTCTGCTGCGGGAGCGCGCACAGAAGGACACAGGCGAGGTGTTTCATCCCTCTCTAGTACGCTTCAGCGGACGAGGCAGAGCGCCGGCATCGACGCGGCCAGGCGCCGGACGGCCTCCCCGCTCACGGCGCTGCCCGTGATGCTGAACAGGCGCAGGTTGCGCAGCGGCGCGAGCGCCGCCACGCCCGCATCGGTCGGCGCGATCGAATCCCGTTGGTCCCGGTGAATCGAGAGATCCTCGAGCTTCCGGCAGCCCGCCAGCGAGCGGAGCTGCTCGTCCCCGAAGCCCCCGTTGTAGAGCTTGAGATGGCGGAGCGCCGGCAGCCGCGCCAGCGACGCCGCCCCTTCCTTCGAGAGGCCGATCCCGGTGATGTCCAGCTTCGCCAGCCCGGGCGCGGAGGCCAGGGCGTCGAAGGTCTTCCCCGTGATCCGGTCCGACCAGCTGAGGCCGAGCGACTTCAGCCGCGTCAGCCCTGTGAGCGCGGCCACCCCCGCGTCCGTGGCCTGTCCGCATCCCGAGACGTGGAGTTTCTCCAGCGTCGTCAGCCGACCGAGCGCCCCCATCGCGGCGTCGGTCATGTTCTCGTCCCGGGCGGAGAGATCCAGCTCGACCAGGCCGGGGCAGCCCGCGAGCGCCGACAGGCCCTCCGGAGTCGCGCCGCCCACGGAGCAGGAGAGCGTCTTCAAGCGCGGCAGCGTCGCGAGGAGGCGGAACCCCTCGTCCGTGATGCGGCCGGGATAGTCGATCTGAAGGGATTCCAGACTCTTCAACCCGGCGATGAGGCGCAGGTCGGCGTCCTCGGGCTCCTTGAATTTCACGGCGAGCGCCTCGGTGTCGGAGGGCAGCGCGGCCAGGTCTTCCCTCGTCCATGCCACCGGCAGGATCCGCTCCCAGGACTCCCCTCAGCAGTCGTCCTTGACGCGGGATGAGCTCTCCACGCGGACGAAGCCGTGGCCGTCCTCCCCGAGCGACGAGCTCAAGCCCCCTCCGGGCTGGATGCCCTTCTCGGACGACAGCCAGAATTCGGCTTTCTCCCCGGGCATGAGCTTGTCGTCCTTGCCGATCGGCGGATCCAGCTCGGCGACCACATAGAAAAACTGCGTGGCCGAATTGAAGCGGGCGACGGGGTGGTCCACGAATTCCGCCCGGACGTCGAAGCCGAACGGCGAGAGATCGGACCATCGGTCGAAGAGCCCCTGATACTGCGCCTGAATCTCGGTCAGGAAAGGAAGATCGACCCGACTGTCGTGGGCGCCGGCCTCCATCGCCTTCCGGAACGGAGAGCCCGGCGCGTAGCCGCCGGCCTTCGCGGCCTCCAGCCGGTCACGGTTGATCGCGGCCCGCAGCGTCGCTTCGGGATCCTTCACCACGCCCCGGCTCCGACGTCCCGGCGCGACGTCGAACTTCAGGTCGGCTTCGACGACCAGATCATAGACGTGTCCGCCGGGACTGACCCAGGCCGCGGGCTGGGCCGTGAACTGGAAGCGGTACCAGCGCTGCTCCGGATTGCCCGCGACCCATTGATGAGTGTCGACGACGCCTTCCCTCGCCAGGAGGGGACGGACGACCTCCCAGTCGACGCCGTCCGGCCAGAGATTCAGGAGAAAGTAGGCGTCCCTGAGGAGGAGTTCGGGAGAGTCCCTGCGGCGGCGGGCGACCTCGCGGAGCGCGGCCACCAGATCGGTCGGCTCGAGAACGTCGCGGCCTGAGACGGCGCGCGCGTGATCGCGGAAGCGGATTCCCGACCGCGGCGGCGGGGACGGCTCCGTCGCGGAGCAGGCCGCCAGCAGGCCGATCAGGATTCCGGCAACACGTCGACGCATGTCGTCTGAGATCCTGACGGAGGGGCGCCGGAGAACTACTTCAGCGCCGCGCGGATCGACTCGCCCGCCTTGTCCAGCTCGGCGGGGCTCGCGTAGGGCTTGGTCATCCAGTTGAACTTGATGCCGTCGTTGGTCTTGCGCGGGATCACGTGGAAGTGGGCATGGAAGATGGCCTGGCCGGAGCAGCGGTGGTTGTTCATCAGGAGGTTGAAGCCCTCGGAGCCCGCCGCCTTCTTCACCCCGG
>JACQFK010000368.1 GCA_016200125.1 Planctomycetota bacterium | reverse complement strand
GGCCGATGTCCTTCTTCAGGTCCATCGTGAGGTAGTTCAGGTCCGCCGGGCAGGGCCGGCGGATGATGCACTCCTCGGGGAAGTTGTAGGGCGCGTGGGGCGACTCGAAGAACATGAACGTGAAGAAGGGACGCGAGGGGTCGCGCCCGTCGATGTCCTTCAGGATCTTCGCCACGTTTTCCCGGTCGCGCGCCCAACCCTCGACCGCGCCGCCTTCGTGCAGGAACTCCCGGGGGACGCGGGCGAACACCGTCTTGTCGAGCTCCGGGAACGAAAACGACGCACTCGTGTAGATGAAGAGCTGGTAGCCCGATTCCTGGATCACGTCCATCACCACGGGGCTCCGGAGCTCCGCCATGCAGGGCGCGAAGGAGTTCCCGTAGAGGCCGTAGAACATGGAGAACATGCCCATCCGGGTCCCGTTACCGCCGCTGTAATGGCGGTTGAAGCGCAGCGCGCGCCCGGCGAACGCCGACGTCGCCGGCATGATCTCCGGATCGAGCATGTCCGACCGCAGCGATTCGGCGACCAGCCAGACGATGTTGGGCGGCTTGACGCCTGGGTCTCGTTCGAGCGGCCGCAGCGGATAGGAGAGCTGCGAGGAGCCGGGACTCATCCGGAAGCCGTCTTCGCGCTCGTCGCGGAATCCCAGGCGCCTCAGGAAGGTCGTGAACGCCACCGGGATGTAGAGCGGGAACGCGTTCGACGCCGACAGCACCGGCCCGTAGGAGCGGAAGAGGCTGACGCCGTAGGTCAGCTTGTCGAAGGCGGCCAGGGCGACGAAGGCGGCGATGAGCAGCGCGGCTTTGCGGCGGGTCAGTTTCCCCTCGGCCAGCCTGCGGAGCCGCGGAATCCGGAGGACGGCGACGAGCAGCCCGGCCTGGACCGCGGCGATCAGGAGCGCGACCAGGGCGAAGGTGACGTGCGTCGACAGGGTCGCGCCCATCGACGAGACGCCTCCCTTCGTGGTCACGAGGTTCCAGACGAACCCGTTGAAGTGGAAGCCGTAGATCCCGAAGACGTGGCGGTCGAGCAGCACGAAGCCCTGGGCGGCCGTGAAGAGCAGGACGGCGAGGCCGTAGACCGAGGCGTTCCAGCGCCCCGCCGCCGGCGCCACACGATGCAGCCCCAGCACCGGAAGGAAGACGAGGAAGAGCAGGAACAGCGACCCGGTCAGCAGGACCGCCAGGGCATAGAGGGCCGTGAGGAGGCCGGAGAACGAGACGGCGGCAAGGTATCCGGCCTCGTTGAGCAGGAGCAGCAGCCAGGTCGCCCCGAAATAGCGCCACAGGACCGCCGCCCGCGCCTCGCGTCCCGGCTGGGGATCGCTCATGGCGCCCAGTGTACCAAGAAAAACGGCCCTGTCATGGGGCGGCCGGAGGTCAGAAGAGCGCCCGGATCGGAGTGCCGGAGGTGACCGTGTTGCCGTTCTGGGAGACGTATTTGTTCTTCCGCCCCATCCGCTCGTATTTCCTGTTGCCGTCGACGCCGCAAGCCAGCAGAAGGGTCGAGAATAGATTGTGGACGGGTACGGGATTAACGCAGGCCGTTCCATCGTCCCCGGTGTCGCCGTAGACGCGGCCGCCCGCGAGCGAGCCGCCCGTCAGCACGGCGCTGAACCCCGAGGTCCAGTGATCGCGCCCCTTCGCCTCGTTGAATCTCGGGCTGCGGCCGAACTCGCCGAGGCAGATCACGACGGTGTCCTTGAGCAGATCCTTCTCGGCCAGATCCCGGACCAGCGTTCCGAGTCCCGCATCGAGGCTCCGGCAGAGTTTCCGGATCCGGAGTGCGTGATGGTCGTGGGTGTCCCAGCCCTGCAGGCCGACTTCGACCACGGCGACTCCGGCCTGGACCAGGCGCCGGGCGCGCAGGCAATTCTGCCCGAAGCGGCCTCCGTAGGCCCGCTTCAAGTCCTCGGGCTCGTCGTCCAGGATCAGGGCCTTCGTCCAGCTCGAATCCGTCCAGCGGTCCGCTCGGGCCCTGGACTCGGCGAACGCGGCGCTGCCCTTCTGCTGGCGGCCGGCGCTCCATTCCTTGTCCTGCTGCTCGAGGAGCGCCCGCGCGGCCGCCTCGGGACGCCTCGTGAAATCCTGCGACAGATCGCGGATCAGCAGCGGCAGGAACTCCGTTCCCAGTTCCTCGGCCTCCGGAATGTGCGGAGGGTCGATCGCCGCGAACGGGGGCGCCCCCGACTGCCGGTTCCAGAGTTCGTAGGCCAGGATCGATCCCAGGCTGAAGTCGACGTCCCAGCAGCTCGGGAACAGCCCGCAGTGCAGAAGATACTCCGCCTGTTCATGGTCCGGGACGGCCGTCATGACGGAGCGGATGAGGGTAAGCCGTTCCATCTGGGAAGCGCAGACCGGCAGGAGCTCCGAGATCCGGATCCCCGGAACCGGCGTGTCGATGGCTTTCAGCCCCCCGCCATTGGGACTCCCGGATTTCGGGTCCCAGGTGTCGAGCTGGCTCGGTCCCCCGCCCATCCAGATCCAAATCACCGACTTCACTTTGCGCAGCTCGGGCCCGCCCTGCGGCGAGGCGGCTCCGCGGGAAAGAAGGCCGGACGACAGCCCCGCGCCGAGCTCCAGGAAACGTCGACGATTCATCATCAGTGTCTCGTGAGGAACTCGGTGGAATTCAGGAGCACCCAATAGGCTTCGTAATCGCCTTCTCCTCCGCGATCCTTCAGGTAGGCCGCATATCGCTCCAGTTCCGTCGGGCTCGGCTCCCGTGAGAGCGCCGCCAGGAACATCAGCTTCACGCGGCCGCCGGCCTCCTCCCCCGTGGACCGGATCGTTCTCATGACCGCGCCGTCCCGGATCAGGGCCCGGACCTCGCCGCTCCCGCTCAGCCAGGCCAGCGCCCGGGGATCCGCGGCCCGTTCCGCGGTCTCGCAGGCCGGCGCATCCCCGCGGGACAGAAGCTCGGCAAACTCCTGGATGCGGTCGAGATTCAGCCGGGGCCGGCCCGTGGCGGCCACGTCGAGGGAGTTGAGGATCTGTTCCGCCGAGAGCGGGCGGATCTGCGCCCGCGCAAAGTTCGCCTTCATGTACGGGGTCGCCCCCTCGCAGCTTCGCTGATAGGCCTCCGAGGCGCAGATCGCGCGGACGAGGAAGCGAAGAGAATGGCCGTTGGCGGCAAATCCCCGGGCGAGGAGATCGAGCAGGCGCGGCGAGAGAGGCTTGTTCCTCAGATTGAATTCGTCGACCGGCGAGACGATGCCCCGCCCCAGAAGCCAGGACCAGACCCGGTTGACCACGCCCTTCCGGAACTGGAGGTTCTCCGGCGCCACCATGAATCGGGCGAAGGCGCGCGCCAGGATTTCCCCGTCTTTCGGACCGCCTCCGAAGAGGAACTTCGGCGGAAACAGGACCGCCTGGTTCCCGAAGCTTCCGGGGATGAAACCCTTGTCCGCGACCACCGGCCGGTTGCCGGGTTCCGGGCCCTCGGTCACCACGAGTCCCTGGGGCTTCCGGTCGATGCTGCGCCCGTTGGAAAACGCCGCCATCCCATATCCGTCCTCGACCCGCCACTTGTCGAAGGGGTCGTCGTGGCAGCCGGTGCAGGAGAGATCCATGCCCAGGAAGTGGGACGTCGCGCGCCCTTCGAAGTAGGGCCGGCGGGGCCAGGCGTCGAGCGCCAGCTTGTAGGCCACCGCGGGCGATGTGTCGGAACTCCCCTCCGCCGTGAGCAGGTCGCTCACCGTGTCGGTCCAGGCCCAGTCGTTCCGCAGCCGCCCCCTCAGCCAGTTTCGGAACCGCTCCATGATGCGGTCCCGTTCCTCCGGCTCCAGGAGGGACATCGGCTCGCGGCGGATCACATGGTAGTTCCCGAAGAAGACGCCCATCCAGCGGCGGGCCCAGAAGTCCGCGAAGCGATCCGAGGCGAGCAGCTGATCCACCTTGGCGGCGCGCTTGTCGGGCGTCCGGTCGGCCCAGAACGTCAGCGTCTCCTCGGCGGTCGGCGGGTATCCGACCAGGTCGAGCATAACCCTCCGGAGGAACTCCCCGTCCTCGCATCGGGGGGAGAGCGTCGTCCGGTTGACACCGCTGATGGCAAGAACCTCGACGTCGATCCGGGCGGACAGCGGGTTGTCCTGCGGGGACGCCCCGAGCCCCGCCGCGGCGGCCAGCAGGAAGGCGAGCTTGGCGGCCCTCACCGTCAATGCCTCGTCAGGAACTCGGTGGTGTTGATCAGGGTCCAGCAGGCGTCCGCGACGCCGTTGTCGCCGCGATCCCGGATGAAGTCGCGGTAGCGCGCCCGCTCGACCACCTCCGGCTTCCGGGAGAGCGCCGCGAGGAACAGCTGATCGACGACCTCCTCGTCCGTGAGCGCCCGCTTCTTGATCCCGGCCAGCACCGCGCTGCGCTTGATCCACTCCCAGATCTGCTCGCTGTTGCGGAGCATCAGCGCGTGGAGGGTGCTGCAGGGCAGGGGCTGCACCTAGCAGCCCACCTGCGGACGCATGGTCAGGGCGGCGGTGAGCTGCTGCGCCTCCGCGAGATCGAGCCCGGGCGTTCCCCGGAGCGCCACCTGGATCGAGTTCAGCAGCTGCTCCCCGGAGAGCGACTGGATCCTGCCGCGGCAGAAGTGGCGCTGCTCGCAGACGCCCTCCGCCGCGGAGGAGCGCTGGTAGGCCTGCGTCCCGCAGATCGTCCGGATCACGTTCTTGAGGGAGCCGCCGCTTTCGTCGAAGGCCTTCGTCAACGCCTTCATCAGCGGCTCCGAGACGGGCCTGTGTTTCAACGAGTGGTCGTCCAGGGGTTCGACCACGCCCTGCCCCATCAACCAGGCCCAGACCCGGTTGGCGGTCGCGCGGGAGAACTGGCCGCGGACCGTCTTCGTCAGCAGCTTTGCGAGCGCCCGCGCCCGATCCTCCCCGGGAGGAGACTCGTTCCGCAGCAGCG
>JACQFK010000296.1 GCA_016200125.1 Planctomycetota bacterium | reverse complement strand
GCGCAGTCGAGGTACTGGGCGGGGGCGGGCGCGGCGTCGGTGAAGCGGTAGTTGATCGCCGCCACCGCCCAGCCGGCCTGCAGGTAGGACTGGAGCGCCGCGGGCGCGAGCGTGTTCTTGTCCCCCGCCCGGAAGCCGCCGCCGTGGATGTAGAGCACGAGCGGGAAGGGGCCGTCTCCCTTGGGGCGCCAGAGGTCGAAGACATTCCGGACATGGTCGCCGTACTTCACGTCGGCGAAGTCGGGCGCCGGCCGGGACTTGTCCTGGACGCCGCACAGGACGCACAGCAGCAGGAGAGGGACTCTCATGCGTCGCTCCTTGCTCGGATCTTCCAGTCTAACCCCGGCCGGCGGGCGATCGGTGCGGCGATCCGTCCCTGCGCCCGGCGGCCGCAGGGGCGGTATCCGACGGGAGCACGAACTCCCATGGACAACGAGCCGGGCGGGCGTCACTCCAGTGTACGGACAACAGGCGTACATGAGGGCCGGATGGCGAAGAGCGAGCGGCTGGAAATGCGGCTGACCCGGGAGCAGAAGGACCTGATCGAGCGGGCGGCTCGGATCAAGGGCCTCGACGTCACGTCGTTCGCCGTGCCGACCGTCCTGGAAGCCGCCCAGGAGATCGTCGGCCGGAAGTCGGTCACCGTTCTGTCCGGTCGCGACTACAAGAAGTTCCTGCAGATCCTCGATGCCCACGAGGAGCCGGCCCCGAAGCTGAAGGCGGCCGTGAAGCGTCTCAAAAAGCTTCGTGGCTGAAGAGCCCTGGCGGATCGAGCCGCTGACCCGGAAGCATGACCGGGATGCCTTCGCCTGCGGCGTCGCGCCGCTGGACGACTATCTCAGGAAATATGCCCGACAGAACGCCGACCTCGACTACGGGCGGACCTTCGTCCTGGTGAAGGAAGCCGACGCGCGAGGGCGCGGCTGCTACACCCTGAGCGCCGGAGCGATCGCCCGGGAACACCCGCCTCCGGAGGAGGCACATCGACTCCCCAGGTACCCGGCGCCGGTCGCCCATCTGGGCCGCCTGGCGGTGGATCAGGAAGTGCGGGGCCAGGGACTGGGGAGCCTCCTCCTGGCCGATGCCCTGCGCCGCGCCCATCGGGTTTCAGAGGACCTTGCCTTGTATGCCGTGGACGCCCTGGCCAAGGACGCGAAGGCCAGGCAGTTCTATCTGTCGCACGGATTCCACGAGCTCCTGGATGATCCGCTCCACCTCTTCCTCTCGATGAGAACCATCGCCAAGCTGTTCGCGGGCGAGAAAGGTTGAGCGGACATCTTCAACGCTTCCCGGTCTTCACGAAGCTGCCCTCCTCGTACTCGCGGAAAGCCGCGCGGATCTCGGCCTGCGTGTTCATCACGATCGGGCCGTACCAGGCGATCGGCTCCTGGAGCGGCTTGCCCGAGACCAGCAGGAAGCGGACCGGCTTGCCTTCCGTCGACACCTCGATCCGGTTCCCCGGACCGTAGAGCACGATCGTGCCGTCGCCCTGCCGGGCCTGCGGCTCGGCGGGATCGAAGCGGCCTTCGCCTTCGAAGACGTACGCGAAGACCGTATGATCCGGCTTCGTCGCGTGGACGAAGGACTTGCCCGCCGGAAGGGACACGTCCAGGTACTCCGGATCGGAAACGATGTCTTTCACGGGACCCTTCACGGCGGAGACCTCGCCGGCCACGACGCGGACCGTCGCGCCGTCGGGCGTCCGCACCGAGGGGATCTCCTTCGCCTTCACCTCCTGGTAGCGCGGATCCATCATCTTGTTCTTGCGGGGTAGGTTGGACCAGAGTTGGAACCCGAACATCGTCCCCTTGCGGTCGCCCTTGGGCATCTCCTGGTGAACGATGCCGCTGCCGGCGGTCATCCACTGGATGTCGCCCGCGGAGATGACGCCGTTGTTGCCGAGGCTGTCGGCGTGCTCCACGTCGCCCTCGAGGACGTAGGTGATCGTCTCCATGCCCCGGTGGGGGTGCCAGGGGAAGCCGGCGATATAGTCCGCCGGGTTCTCCGACCGGAAGTCATCCATGAGCAGGAAGGGATCGAGCCCCGGCATCTCGCGGAAGCCGAAGGCGCGGCGGAGATGGACGCCGGCTCCTTCCATCGTGGGCTGGCTCTGCCAGACCTTCTGGACGGATCGGACGATGCTGTTCGTAGTCATAAGTGATTCTCCTTGGAACATGCTACCGGACTCGGGCCGGTTGCGCAGCGGACAATTCGGGATCGGCGACGGGGGCCGACACGGCCCGCCGTTCGAGAAGTCGGTCGATCGAGACCGCGCCCGATCCCGTCAGGGCGAGGGCGACGCTCGCCGAAAAGAGCGCGAGGACGTATTCCACGCCGTTGGGCAGGAAGAATCCGGCCTTGAGGTGGACCGTCACGGCGGCCACGAGCATCGAGAACGCGATCGGGATCGCGGCCCAGCGGGTGAAGAGACCGGCGACCAGCGCCAGGCCTCCCAGGAACTCGGCGGCCGTCACCGCGAGCGCCGAGAGCATCGGGAAGGGCACGCCGATCTGGGCCATCAAACCCGCAAGCCCCTCCATGCCGAACACAAAAATCTTCTGGGCGCCGTGGGCCACGAAAATGCCGCCGACCGTCACGCGCAGCAGGAAGAGGCCCCAATCCTTCGTCCGGTTCATCGTCGTTCTCCTTAGAAATGCGTCATACCAACATTCGTTATAACGACTAATGGTCTCAAAATGTTCCCTCATTCGTCGGGGGCGCTCCGGGCCCGCTCGAGGAGGTCGATCAGGAGCCGGAGGCGGCGCTCGCCGAGATGGCCCAGCGCCTGCTTCGGCAGCTCCCGGGCCGCGGCGTCCAGGGACGACAGCAGCTTGAGCCCCGCGGCGGTGATCCGGACGACGACGACCCGGCGGTCCTCCTCCGACCGCGCGCGCTCGATCAGCTCCCGTCCCCCGAGGCGGTCCAGCAGCCGCGTGATGTCGGGATCCCGGGTGATCATCCGCTCCCCGATCTCCTGGCAGGCGAGGCCCTTGGGGCCGGCGCCGCGCAGGATCCGGAGCGCGTTGTACTGGGTCTCGGAGAGACCGTAGGGCTTGAGCGCCTCGGCCATCGCCTGGCCGAGCAGGGCCGCGGTCCGCTGGACGTTCAGGATCGCCTCCTCGGCGGCCGAGCCGAAGGGCTTCGTCTGCTTGATCTCGCGCGCCAGCTTTCCGCTCATGCCGGTATATTAATCGTTAGAACGACTATTGTCAAGAGGAATATAAAAAGAACGCGGAAAGAGAATCCGCCGGACGCCCCTTGGTAGAATGTCCCCGGAATGAAGGAGCTCCTCACGCTTGCCGACCTCGACGCCGTCCTTGCGGCACCGAAGGGCCGGGTCGCGCTCTACAAGCATTCCACCCAGTGCGGCGTGTCCGACACGGCGCTCGCGGAGCTCGAGGCCTTCCTGGAACTCCATCCCGGCGCGGACATCCGCTACCTCGACCTGCTGGCCCACCGGGACGTCTCGAACGAGATCGCCCGGCGGCTGGGCGTCAAGCACGAGTCGCCCCAGTTGATCTTCCTGGCCGACGGCAAGGTCGAGGCCGTGCTCAACCACCGGGCGATCCGCGGCCCCGCGATCGCGCGGGCGCTGAACGTCTGACCACTTTCTTGCGCCCCGCGGCGAAAACCGATACGATCCGCTCCCGCGATGGGTGAAGGGACGGGCCGGCGCGTCGTCAAGGTGGCGGGGAACGGACCGCTCTCCGTCCTCCTCAAGGAAGAGATCCGCCGCAAGGGGCTCCCCGTCGACCTGCTCATCGAGGAAGCCCCGGAGGCCCCTGCCTTCGCCCCGGGGATCTCCGTCGTGGTCGTGCGCGACGCGGCCGGCGATCTCCGCGCCTACCCCGTCGCGGAACAGATCCCGGAAATGACGATCGTGCCCGCGCGGCTCGACGCCGCCGCGGCGGCCGCCGCCGGAAAGGCGGCGCTCAGCGCCGTGCCGGCGGACGCCGGGCCCGGCATCTTCTGCGTCGGGATGACCGTGGGCGCGGACGGGGCGGTCCTGATCCGCGAGGTCGCGTCCGGACTCCACCTCGCGGGCCGCTATACGATCGAGGCCTGCCGCACTTCTCAGTTCGAGCAGTATCTGCGCGTGAGGGGGGCGCTGCCGGCCGGCGAGACGACGCTCCTCTACGCCGCCGTCACCGTGGACCTCCTCGGCGCCCCGGCCGTTCAGGGTCCCTGTATCTTCGAGGGGATCGAAGCCGTCCGCTCGATCCCCGGCGCCTCGGTGCACCTGTACGGGGAGAAGGAGACGGCCCCCGGCCGCCTCCTGGGTCACCTGACCCTCGTCGGGGTCGACGACCCCGCGTACCGCGACGCCCTGGTCCATCGGGCGGACCACGTCCGCCGCATGATCGTTCAGAAGGAGGCGAGGCGATGACCGTTCTCGTCGAGATTCGCGTCGGCAGCGATTCGGACCTGCCGAGGATCGAGAAGGCGTTCGCGGCGCTCGAGGCGCTGCAGGTCCCCTTCGAGGTCCGCGTGCTGTCGGCCCACCGGACGCCCAAGCGCGCCGTGGCGCGGACGCGGGAGCTGGAGGGCCTCGGCTTCCGGGTCGTGATCGCCGCGGCGGGCGGGGCGGCCCACCTGGCCGGAGTCACCTCGTCCGAGACGCTGCTGCCGGTGATCGGCATCCCGATCGACACGACGCAGCTCAAGGGCATCGATTCGCTCCTTTCGACCATCCAGATGCCCGAGGGCATTCCCGTGGGGAGCGTCGGCGTGGCGCAGGCGGAGCACGCGGGGCTGCTCGCGGCGCAGATCAGCGCCGTGGACAACCCGGAGCTCCGCGCGAGGATCCGGGCGCGGCGCGGCCTCGATCCCGCCGTTCCGCCCTCGAAGGAGTTCGTGGCGATCGCGGGCCGGGCGGAGAAGCAGAGCCGCGAGGCCATGGACCTCCTGACCGAGCTCGGCGTGAAGGACGCGGCGATCTTCGAGCCGGGCGCGGTCGCGGACATGGAGAAGGCGGGCGCCCGGGCGATCATCGCCTGGGCCGAGGCGGACTCGCTCTCGCGGCCCGCGGAGATCGCGGCGCGCACCGACATCCCGGTGGTCGCGGCCCCGCTGGCGCCGGGCGCGGTGCCGAGCGACTTCCTCCCGCGCATGCTGGAGACGGGCCCCATCGCCGCGGTGGGCATCAACCGTCCGAAGAACGCGGCGCTCTTCGCGGCGATGATCGTCGCGGGCGCGTCGCCCGGGGTCCGCGAGCACCTGCGCGCGCACCGGGAGCGGCAGACGGAGGAGGTCGAGAAGAAGGACGTCCGCCTCCTCGCCCAGGGCATCCGGCGCTATCTAGACGAGATGAAGAAATAGTCCCCCGCAACGCCCCGTCCGAGGTAACAAGGATGGTGAGATGAGGATGCAGTCGCAGGATCCTCCCGGGGACTACGGCGCCCCCCCTCCGAAGCCCCGCTTCAAGCACGACATCCCGATCGGCAGCGCGACAGTCTCCGGGGACCGCCAAGTCCTGGTCGCGCTGGATGCCGAGGGATGCATCAACGGCTGGGATGCGGCCACGGCCCGGCGGCTCTATCGACGTCCGGCGTTGGACCGGAATGAAGTCCCGCAGCGCCTCACCTGCTCCCCGGACGGCCGCTATGTGGCGGCATCACCGCGCTTCCTTCCCGCCGGGATCATCCGCGTCTTCGAACTGGCCGGCGGGCGCGAGGTCCGGCGCCTCGACCGCGGCTTCAGCGCGGTGTTCTCGCCCGACGGCGAGTTCCTCGCGGCGACCGACGGCGATCAGCTCCGCCGCTGGGCCCTGAAGAGCGGCGCCGAGCTCCCCGCTCTCGAGCCGGCCTGGGCTCCGCTCAAGTGGGCGGCCTGGTCCCCCAAGGGGGATCTCCTCGCGGCCTCCGCGGACGCATCGGCCGCCGTCGCCGTCTGGAACGTCGCAACCCGCCAGCGCGTGTTTCCCACGGTCGCAGGATGGAACCAGTCCGCCACCACGAGCCTCGCCTTCTCGCCGGACGGGGGAACCTTAGCCGTCGGGAATTTCTGGGGGATCAAGTTCTGGAATCTGCCCGGAAAGCCCCTGCAGCTTTTCGAATCTCACGAGGAGTACTCGGTCGGACAGCTCAAGTTCTCCGCGGACGGCCGACGTATGCTCGCCTCCGTGCGGCGGAGGCGGCTTCTCGTCTGGGACCCCGTCTCCGGAAGGCCGCTGTTCACCTGGGCCTCCTACCGGACGGAGGACGGCTGCCTCGAGGTCTCCGAGGGCGGCGACGTCGCGATCTGGATCGAGAAGGGCGGGATCCGCCTCGAGCGGATTCCGAAGATCCTGGCGGGCCCGGACGACGGGCATGTCATCCGGGGCTTCTGCTTCACGCCCGAGGGACTTCTGGTCACCGGCGACGACCGCGGCATCGTCCGCGTGTGGGATCCCGCCACCGAGAAGGAGATCCGCCGCTACGAAGTTCCCCTCGAGCGGCTGAGGTTCATTTCCCAAGGAGGCCGCTGGGCGACCTTCGGCGGCGAAAAGGATCCGGTCCGGATCTGGGATCTCAGCGCCGGCCGGGAACTGTTCCAGGTGGAGTCGAAGGAGCCCGTCAGCGCGATCGCGCTGTCGCCCGACGGGACCGCGATGGCGCTGGGTTTCGTCGACGGCTCCGTCTCGATCCGCGACCTGGCCGGGGCAAAGGAGCGGGCCCGGATCCGGCAGGAGTTGGCCGGCGTGACGGCGATCGCCTGGTCCGCGGACGGGAAGTCCCTCGGGTGGGGCGACGATGTCTGAGCCGTCGTTATCGCGGAGGGGACGCGCGGGCAGGATCCCGTCGTCTTCAGGCCGCGGGAAAACTCGGCGATCCGGGACCTGGCGTTCTCCCCCGACGGGAAAACGCTCCAGGCGACCAACCGGCGGGGCTTCCGCCGCCTCTACTCGGGCGATCCGGGAATCGAGCCGCTTCTCGCGGAGGTCGAGATCAATTCTTCGTTCAACTCGGCTCTGCCCAACAACCGCTGGAACGCCAGCGGCTTTCTCCAGAAGCGGGAACTGCGGGGCTATGTCCGGCAGGCCTTCTCCCCCGACGGAGCCTATGCCGTCGACGTGACGACGTCGGGATCGATGCTGATCTGGCAGGCGCCCGGCGGGAAATAGTTCTAGGGCTGCTTCGGCGACTCGGGCTTGGCCTCGCCGCCCGACTTCAGCCACTCCTCCCACTCGGCCTTGACCTTGGCGCGGTTCACGGCCTTCGGGAGCGGCGTGTCGCGCCCCGTGAGGGCGTTGAGCACCGCGACGGCCGCGGTGGAGATCGTCGGCTCCTGCTCGTCGTTCAGGTAGATGTAGCGGATCAGGTGCGGGTAGGCGGCCTTGCCGTAGCTCTTCACCTTCGCGAAGGCGACGCCTTCCGGGCGGTCCAGGTGCTCGAAGCCGCCGCCGGGCCGCAGCTGGTTCATGAGCGAGTCCCAGTTGGCGGTGTCCGCGCTGTCGCCGGATTTGGCGACCGGCGTGGTCTTGGGCTCCTCGGGAGGGGAACTGCTGCCTCCCAGCTTGATCGGCTTCGGTGTGGAGG
>JACQFK010000330.1 GCA_016200125.1 Planctomycetota bacterium | reverse complement strand
CGGCCCTGCTCGGCGCGGCCTACACGTCGAACACCGCCCAGATCGCCGGCGCGCTCCCCGAGCTCAGCGTCCTCTATCTCTCCAACAACCAGCCGATCGCCGATCCCGCGGCGCGGAAGGGCATCTTCGACCACGTGGACGCCGGCAAGGGCCTGATGCTGGTCCACCCGGCCTGCTGGTACAACTGGAAGGACTGGCCCGAGTACAACAAGCAGCTGGTGTCCGGCGGCTCCCGCGGCCACGAGAAGTACCAGGAGTTCGAGGTCACGATCACCGACGAGTCGAGCGCGATCACCGCAGGCGTCCCCAGGGTCTTCCGGGTCAAGGACGAGCTCTACGGCTTCGTGAAGGATCCCCAGGGCCCCGAGATCAAGATCCTCGCGATGGGGAAGTCGCTCGAGAGCGGCAAGGAATGGCCGGTCGCCTGGACCGTGGCCCACCCGAAGGGCCGCATCGTCTGCATCACGCTGGGCCACGACGGCGCGGCCCACGACCACGAGGCCTACCGCAAGCTGCTTCAGAACGCCGCCGCCTGGGCCGCGAGGAAATGAAGACGGTCTACATCCTGGCCACGCTCGACACGAAAGGCGTTGAGGCCGCCTTCGTCCGCGATCAGCTCGCCGCCCTCAAGGTGCCGGCGAAGATCGTCGACACCGGCTGCCTGGGCAGCCCCGCGGTGCAGGCCGACATCTCGCGCGAGGAGGTCTTCAAGCTCGCGGGCACGTCGGTGGCGGCGATGCGCGAGCGGAACGACCGCGGCGAGGCGGTGAAGGCGGCGGCGAACGGCGTCGCGCGGCTCATCGCCGACCTCCATGCCCGCGGCGAGGTGGCGGGCGTCCTGGGCCTGGGCGGCTCGGCGGGGACGATCATCGGCACCTCGGCGATGCGCGCGCTGCCCATCGGGATTCCCAAGGTGATGGTCAGCACGCTCGCCTCCGGCACCGTCCGGCAGTTCGTCGGCGACAAGGACGTCGTCATGCTGAACTCGATCGTCGACATCCTGGGGATCAACCGGATCAGCCGTCCGATCCTCGCCAACGCCGCCCGCGCGGTGGCCGGGATGGTCTCCTTTCCGGCGCCGCCCTCGGACGCTTCGGACAAGCCGGTGGTCGCGATCACGATGTTCGGCGTGACCACGAAGTGCGTCATGCGGGCGAAGGAGGCGTCCTCGACCTCACGACGACCGAGCTCGCGGACGAGGCCTGCGGCGGCTACCTCACGGCGGGCCCCGAGCGGCTGACGGCCGCGGGGAAGGCCGGCGTGCCGCAGGTCGTCTCGGTGGGCGCGCTGGACATGGTGAACTTCTACGCGCCCGATACGGTGCCCGCGAAGTACAAGGGCCGGAAATTGTATCCGCACAATCCCGTGGTGACTCTGATGCGGACCACGCCGGAGGAGAATGCGCGCATCGGCGCCGACCTGGGGAAGAAGGTGGCGGCGGCGAAGGGGCCGAAGTCGATCCTGCTGCCGAAGAAGGGGCTCTCGGCCATCGATGCCGCCGGCCAGCCCTTCGACGATCCGGAGGCGCGGCAGGCGCTCTACACGTCGATCCGCGAGAACGCGAAGGGCGTCGAGATCGTCGAGTTGGACAACCACATCAACGACCCGGAATTCGCCGACGCGGCGGTCCGGAAGCTGCTGGATCTCATGATGGCGGGCAAGAAATGAAAGGGGACGCGGTGAAAGTCGACAACTCCAGGCAGGCGATCCTGAAGCGCTTCCGCGAGAAGATCGCGCGGGGCGAGCCGATCATCGGCGGCGGCGCGGGCACGGGCCTCTCGGCCGTCAGCGAGGAGGCCGGCGGCATCGACCTGCTCATCGTCTACAACTCCGGGCGCTACCGCATGGCGGGCCGCGGCTCGTCGTCGGGCCTCATGCCCTACGGCAACGCCAACCAGATCGTGAAGGAGATGGCCTACGAGATCCTTCCGGTGGTGAAGCGGACGCCGGTGCTCGCGGGCGTCTGCGGCACGGACCCCTTCATGATCCCCCACCTGCTGCTCGAGGACCTGCGGCGCCTCGGCTTCTCGGGCATCCAGAACTTCCCGACCGTCGGCCTCTGGGGCGGGGAGAAGGCGGGCGCGGACATCATCGTGGCCCACATGGGCGTGACCACGGGCGGGACGATCGGCGCGAAGTCCGCCAAGACGCTCGACGACTGCGTCCGGAAGATCAACGAGATCGCCGACGCCTGCCGCTCGGTGCGCGACGAGATCATCGTGATCTGCCACGGCGGCCCGATCTCCGAGCCTCCCGACGCCGAGTACGTCATCGCGAACTGCAGGGGCGTGGACGGTTTCTACGGGGCGAGCTCGGTCGAGCGGCTGCCCGCGGAGCGGGCGATCGCCGAGCAGATCCGCAAGTTCAAGTCGATCAAGCTCCCGTCCGGAAGGAGCAACGGTTCGCCCAAGAAGGGCAAGGTGGCCGCGCGATGAGCCCCACGCTGGAGAAGGACCGGAAGGAGGTCACCTTCCTCGCGATCCTGTCGCCGGCCGTCGCGAAGGGGCCCTTCCTGATCGACAGCTACAACGACAAGCCCTGGCGCGAGCTGCGGAAGCCCTTCGAATACACCTGATCCTGATCCATCCCACAAACCTAACCGTCACGTTTGTGGGTCAGCAGGGCATCCCACAAACGTGACGGTTAGGTTTGTGGGTCGGTGGTCAGCCCGCCATGCCGGCGGCGAACATCTCGATCCGTCCGACCACGCGGTAGACGGCGAGGATGTCGCCCTGCTCCAGGAACTCGAGGGGGAACCTATCATTGAGCGGCTGAAGGACCAGCGCGCCCTTTCCTTCGGGCATCGCCTGACGGATCAGCGCCCGGATCCCCTCACGGGTCCGGAAGACCACGTAGAAGACGGCCGAGCGGTCCGCGCGGGGCGCGCGGCAGAGCAGGACCGCCTCGCCCCGGCGGTAGCGGGGCAGGTCGGCGGAGTCCATCGAATCGTCGTTGACGAGCGCGGCGAACTCGGGCGCCGGGCGGCTTCGCGGCAGCACCAGCCGCGTGTTCCCGGCGGGCCGGAGGGCGCCGTCCGCATCCAGTTCCGAGGGGTAGGGCTGGCCGTCCGGGTTGAGCAGCCGCACCGAGATCACGTCCGGCGACGCGTCCTCCTCCAGCTCCACGTGGCTGACCATCCGGACGGCGTCCTCGCGGATGAGGGTCGGCGCCTTGTCCGCCCAGGCCAGCCGAAGCAGCATCCGTTCGTCCTGGTTGTAG
>JACQFK010000329.1 GCA_016200125.1 Planctomycetota bacterium | reverse complement strand
TCCTCTAAACTGACAAGCTCATGAAACGCATCTTCGGCGGCGTGTTGATGCTCGCGGGCGCCTTTTCGCTCTACGTCTTCGCCACGCGGGCGATGTTCCACGGGAAGACCTCGATCGGCGCGACCCTGGACCTGGGCCTGCCGCTGGTCTTCATGGGGATGGACTATCCCACCGACGCGCTCCTCCTGGCCGGGGCGCTCTGGGGCTTCATCCTCGGGCTCTGGTTCATCATCTCCGGCGCCGACGAGGCCTCGGAGGCGCTCCGCGGCGGCCGGATCGCCCGGGTGATGCTCATGAACGGCCTCCTCCTGTTGTCGACGCTCGGGATCGCCTACGTCGGCGCGAAGGCGGGCAAGGATGCCACCACCGTCGCCGTCTTCGGAATCGTCGCGCTCCTGCAGGCGGCGCTGGGCCTGATCCTGCTCATCCTGTCGCTCTTCGAACGTCCCAAGGGGATCGCCTCGCTGGCCTTCGGCGCGGTCGTCTACCTGGGCGGCGTGGCCGTGGGCGTGCTCGCCTTCTTCTGGGGGGGGGCCTAGGCCATGCCGATCCGCCTCTGCCAGAAGTGCGGCCTCAAGGTCCTGATCGACGAGAGCCAGGCCGGGACAAATCCGTTCTACTGCCAGCGCTGCACCACGGCGATGAAGGGGCAGGAGAATGCGGCGGCCGCCCCGCCGGCGGTCTCCGCGCGGAACCCGACGCCGTCGCCGGTGGTGAGCCGCGCCGAGCCGGCCGCCGCGACCGCCTCCCCCGGCGCCGCCAAGGCGGCCACGGTGCGCGTCCTCTGCCCCTATTGCAAAGCGTCCTTCAACGGCCGCGTGCCGCAGAAGCCCGCGCGCGGATCCTGTCCGGTTTGCCAGAAGGAACTCATCCTGCTGCCGAACGGCGACATCAAGCCGGCCGCGGGCTTCGACCTGACGCAGTACCAGGGCGACGGCGGCGGCGGCAAGCCGCCTGAGCCTGAGCCCGTTTCAGAGCCCGAGCCGGTGGCCGAGGCCCCCAAGGAGTCGGGGACCCGTCTCCTGGTAAAGAAATACGCCGCGGATCCGCCCCCGCCGGCGGCCCGGCCCGCGGCCAGGCGGGCGGAACCCGCCGCCACCCCGTCCCCGGTCGCCGCGTCCGCCGAGACCGACTCCTCCGACGAATCCCATCCGCTGCCCGGCTGGCTGGATGATTCGAGCGCGGCCACCGCCGGCGGCATGGTCAAGCCCCAGCCCGACACCGACATGGACCTCGACGCCGTCGGAAGCCCGCAGGGCGAGGGCGACGATCGCACGATCAAGGTCGAAGAGCCGGCTCCTCCGCCGCCGCCCGCGCGCCGGGCGCTGCCCGTGGCGAAGCAGCCTTCCCTTTCCGCCGGACGGCCTCCGGCCGCCGTCCCGCCGCCCCCGCCGCCTCAGCTGGCCCCCGAGCCCGAAGTCGACCTGCTGCCGCCCGAGCCGCCGAAGCGGCCCGCCGGCCGTCCGGTCGGCCTCGAGCGCAAGGCGCCCGCGCCCGCCCCGGTGGCCGTCGCCGATGCCGGCGAGACCGGCGGCGTCAAGGTGTTCCTCGCGCTGATCCTCGCGCTGCTGCCGGTCGCGGCCTGCGCGGGCCTGCTGTCGTCGCGCGACAAGCTCACGCACGAGCTCGTGAAGAAGGTGGGCGTCCGCTTCTCCAAAGGCTTCGCCGTGCTTCACAAGAGGATGTTCCCCGAGCCTCCCCCGCCCAAGCCGGTGATCGAGGAGAAGAAGCCCGAGCCCGAGCCTCCCAAGGAGGAGCCGCCGAAGCCCGATCCCGATCAGCAGAAGAAGGACGAGGCGGCGATGAGCACGCTGTACACGCAGATCCTGCGCGAGCAGCGCGACCTGAAGAGCAATCTGGTCGGGGCCTCCCCCGGCGACGCGGAACGGCTCCAGTCCACGGTCGGGAAGGGCATCGAGGCAAAGAGAGAGCGCCTCAAGGAGAAGCAGGACCTCTACCGCAAGATGTACGGCAAGGACTACGACCCCGCCAAAGACTGAGAATCAGTACACCGCCAGAAAACACCCCTGCCCCCCGGACGAACCCCAACATCCAACGAGGTAGTGTTTTGCTCTTGGTACCTGGTACTTGGTACCTCTCTTCTACCAGCGCTTGAACTTCTGAAGCTCCGAGCGGACCTTGTTGATGACGTCCGCCCAGCGCTCCTCGAACGCGGGGCCGTCGGGACCGGCCGCGAGCCGGCCGCCCTCGATCTTCTGCTTGGAGCGCTCTTCCATCTCGGCGTTGCGCGCGGCCTCGGCCTTGGCGATGCGCGCCTTGTCGGCCGCGGCCTCGTCCTCCGCCTTGCGGCGCCGGCGATCGGCCTCTTCCTTCTCCTTGCTGTCGTTGCCCGCCAGGATGTCGTCCAGGTCGCCGCTCGCGCCCTTGGACTTGGGCGCGGCCGCGACGGCCGAGGAGCCGCTGAGCTGCTGCTGCAGCTGGGCGAGGTCCTCGGTGATGGAGGACTTCCGGAGCCGCGAGAACGTAGAACCCAGTCTCATTCGTGACCGTGGACCGAGCAATTCCGGTTTCGGTTTGCGTCGCTGTGATTTCGACGCCCGGCAAAACGGCCCCGCTCGAATCTCTGACTGTGCCGCTGACCTGAGCGGTTGCCTGGCCCCAGGCCGTACCCGACGCCAGAACGCAAACGACCATTACCGAAGACAAACCGGTCACCAATCCTTTCATAGTCTCCTCCAGAAAGGCCACTCTAGCCCGGCGCCCGGGCAGGGTCAAACAGAATTGAGCTAGTGAAGACCCAGTCAGACGGAGTCCTGCCGGAACATCCCAGACCTTCTGTGCTCGACAGAAATGAAGACGGACAGACTCGCGAGACCCTTAGAGCAGAATGGCTCCGGTGTTCCCTCTCCCGAACCTCCGCAGTCGAGGGAGCTGCCGGAGGATTCCCTTTGACTGAATTCAATGACTCCATGAGAGCTCGTTCACGGCCCGGATCGCGGCATCCGCGTCGGCGTCGGTATTGAAGTAGCCGAAGCTGAAGCGCAGGGTCCCCTTGGGCAGCGTGCCCAGGAACCTGTGCGTGCCCGGCGCGCAGTGGAGGCCCGGGCGGCAGGCGATCCCGTACTTCTCGTCCATGATCGCGCCGGCCTCCGCCGGATCCGTCCCCTGGATTGAAATCGAAACGGGTCCGAGCTGCCGGTCGCGGGTCCGGCCGCTGTAGAGGGTCACCTTGCGGTTGTCGCGAAGCCCGTCGGCGAAGCGGAGCGCAAGGCGCCGCTCGTGGTCGCGGATCCTCAGCGCGCCCTCGCGCTCGACGAACTCGATGCCCGCCAGCAGCCCCGCGTAGCCGTGGGCGTTCGGCGTTCCGCCCTCGAGGCGGAAGGGCATCTCCTCGGGATGGATCTCCTGCTCGGCCTTGAAGCCGCTGCCGCCTTCGCGGAAGAAGCGGATCTGGATCCCGGGCCGGACGTAGAGCGCGCCCGTGCCCATCGGGCCGAAGAGGTTCTTGTGGCCGGGGAATGCGATCAGGTCCGCGTCGAGCGCCGTCACGTCGATCGGCTCCACGCCGACGGTCTGCGACGAGTCGAGCAAGAGGACGATCCCGTGCTTGCGCGCCAGCTTCCCGTACTCCTGGACGGGGTTGACCACGCCCAGCACGTTCGAGCCGTGGGTGATCGCGATCAGCCGCGTCTCCTTGCGGATCAGCTTCTCGAGGTGGGCGGTCGGCACGCTGCCATCGGGCGCGGACTCGGCCTTGTCGACCGTGATGAAGCCCTCGGCGGCCATCCGGGCGAGCGGCCGGTTGATCGAATTGTGCTCCGTGTGGGACGTGAGGACGTGATCGCCCTGCCGGAGGAAGCCCTTGAGCGCCATGTTCAGCCCGTCGGTGGCGTTGAGCGTGAGGATGACGCGGTCCGGGCTCTCCGCGTGAAGGAGACGCG
>JACQFK010000328.1 GCA_016200125.1 Planctomycetota bacterium | reverse complement strand
TCGACGGGCTCGACCGGGTCGAGAACGAGTGCCTCTGGAAGGAAGGCCGCACGCCGGTCCTCAGGGTATGGAGGGGCGGCCAGGTCCACCTGGCGGAGGGCAAGGTCATCTGGGAGCCCTACACGTCCATCACGGAGCCGATCCTCAGCCCGAACCGGAGGGACGTGGCCTGCATCGCCAGGGACAAGAACAAGACCGTGGTGATCGCCCAGGGGTCCAAGTCGGACGTGATCACCATCTACGAGACTTCGCTCGGCTACACCCCGTCGAACCAGATCGGCTACGCCGCCACCGTCCCCACCACCGACCCGACGCAGACGATCACCGGGTACTTCCTCGATCGGACCACGAGGCAGCTCCCGGGGAGCGGCCTGGGGATCGTCACGGAGCCGCCGTCCTTCTCGGAGGACGGCTCCCGCGTGGCCTACGCCCAGGTCAATGCGGTGTGCTTCGACGGCGCGGTCGGCCCGAGCTTCCTGAAGGTGTTCGCGCCGCGCCTCAGCGCCGACGGACGCGCGCTCGCCTACTTCGCGCGCTTCGGACCCGCCGGGGTTTCGGACAAGAACGCGAAGGCGGCGCTGGTCATCGGGATCACGCCGGGGGTCAAGTTCGACGACGTCGCGGGGGTGCCGATGATGAGCCGCGACGGGAAGACGATCGCGTATCTCGCCAAGCGGGGGACGAAGTGGCTGGTGGTGCAGGGCACCCGTCCCGGCCCCGAGTACGACCTGATCAAGCCGCGGGTCTACGACGTGGACCAGCCGGTCGTGAGTCCCGACGGCAAGGTGGTGGCCTACACGGCGGAGCGCGGCGCGCTGCAGGCGGTCGTCGTGAACGGCAAGGAGATCGACACCCAGCCGAACTTGAGCGCGCCCTTCCTCAGCGCCGACGGGAAGAACGTCTCCTACGGGTTCGTCACCGGACCCTATTTCATCTGGAAGACCCAGCCGATCCCCCGCTGATCGAGGAGGACGCATGCTCCGCCTGCTCGCGCTCGCCTGTCTCCTGGCGCAGGACGCCCCCCAGCCGCCCAAGAGCGGCAAGTTCCGCGGGGAGATCGTCGATCCGGCGACGAAGGACGTGATCATGAAGGTCCGGATGCAGATCCCCGACCCGCCCGCCGCGGGGAAGAAGTGGGGCTTCATCTTCGTCTGCCACGGCTTCAAGGGCAGCGAGGGGAACTCCTATCTCGACGGCACGGTCGCGGCGCTCAAGCGTCTCGGCCTCGACCAGGACTACCTGGTGATCGCGTGCAAGTCCAAGGGGGAGGGCTGGGGCGAGGAGGACGACGCCCGCTTCCTCAAGCTCTTCGAGTGGGTGAAGCAGACCTATCCCGTCGACCCCGAGCGCCTCTTTCTCTTCGGCAGCTCCAACGGCGCCCGCTTCGTCTGCCGCTTCGGCTTCGCCCACCAGGACGTCGTGAAGGGAGTGGTGAGCTACTGCGGCAGCTACGACATGTCCAAGCTGCCCGAGGGGGAGAAGAAGGTCGAGTGGTTCTTCGTCCACGGGACGAAGGATCATCCCGAACAGTCGCAGAAGATGGTGGACGAGCTCAAGAAGCGCGGCTACCAGACGACCTTCAAGCAGCTGGAGGATTACGGCCACACCGGCATCTGGGACGGAAAGGATCACCCCGAGGCGAAGCTCGTCGACGAAGTGCGCGACGAGTGGGCCAAGTGGCTGAACGGCTTGCCCAGGAAATGAAAATGGGCTGCGGCCCCGCGAGGGGCCGCAGCCCTGCAGGCTGCGTCAGAAGCGATCAGCGCCGATACGCGGACACGCCGAAGTAGCCGCGCGACGAGCAATACCGGCCGATCGAGAACCCGAAGCTGATCGACGGGGAGCAGACCGAATAGCGGGGATAGCAGTAGGAAGAGTAGTAGCTGCGCGGGTAGTAGTACGACGGGTAGTAGGAGGCGTAGCTGTAGCGGGGATAGTAGTAGTCGGAGTAATAATACGCCGTGGGGGTGTAGTAGTACGGCGTCGAGTCGTAGACGTAGGTCGTGGTCGGCGGGGCGCTGACCACCTGCTTTTCGACGACCCGTTCCTTGACCGGCGCGGTCCAGGGGGCGCCGAGCACCACCGAGAGCACCTTCTCGCTGACGCCCGCCTGCTTGAGCTCCACGACGTCGTCGGCCGAGAGCTTCGCGATCGGGCCGTTGGCCTTCACGTAGCTCACGATCACGTCGTCGGAAATGCCCGCGGTCGCGAGCTTCTTGAGATCCTCCTTGGTGACCTGGGCGGACGCGGCCAGGGGCAGGCCCGCCAGGAGGGTCAAGGTCATCGCCAGCGTCTTCATCAGGGTCTCCTCTCCCAAATACGGCACCAAGGTTTATACGACGGAGCGGCCGGAATGTTACCGGGCCTCATTCTTCTGACGGTCCGGAGTGGCTCAATCCCTTCAAGGCCTCCTTGAGCCGCTGGACGGCGCTGAACATGCGGGACTTCACGGTCCCCACGGGAATGCTCAGGATCTCGGAGATCTCAGCATACTTGAAGCCGTTGTACTCCGACAGCAAAAGCACCTCGCGCTCGCCCTCGGGCAGCGCCTCGACGGCCCGCTGGACGGCGGAGCGGATCTCGCGGCGGTTCATGTCGCTGGCGGGGTCGGAGCGCGTCTCGGCGTCCATCGACTCGAGCGCCTTCTCGCGCCGCCGGGCGGCGTCGTTCAGGAACAGGTTGTGGGCGATCCGGAAGATGTAGGTCGAGACCTTGGCCGAGGGCTCGTAGGTGGGGGCGGCCTTCCAGAGCCGCAGGAAGGTGTCCTGGAGCAGGTCCTCGGCCCGCGTCCGGTTGCCGGAGAGGCGGTAGAGGTAATTGGCCAGGGGCTTCTGGTAGAGGCGGAAGATCTCCTCGAAGGCGGCGCGGTCGCCCCCCTTGACGCGGAGCATCAGTTCCGTCTCGCGGTCGGCCATGGGTGGGAGATAGTACTATACGAGAAGCGGCCTCAGTCGTTAAAAGAGGACCACCATGGGCGCCAAAGACCATCGCGAGAGCTCCGAGAAGGAGGCCTTCGCCCGCTGCGCGATCCTGACCGTGACCGACACGAAGACGCGGGACACGGACACGTCGGGGAAGGCCGCGTTCGGGATCTTCCAGAAGTTCGGGCACTCGGTCGTGTCGCACGAGATCGTGCCGAACGAGAGGAAGAAGATCGCCGCCGCCGCCGAGCAGGCGCTGAAGGAAGCCGACCTGCTCCTGACCATCGGCGGCACCGGCGCGAGCCGCAAGGACATCAGCGTCGAGTCGGTGAGGCCGCTGATCGACAAGGAACTGCCGGGCTTCGGCGAGCTGTTCCGGTCGATGTCCGTGAAGGAGATCGGCAGCGCGGCGATGCTCTCGCGGGCCGTGCTGGGGATCACCTCGGACGGGAAGATCGTCCTCTCGCTCCCCGGCTCGGAAGGCGCCGTGCGCTTGGGGCTCGAGGCGATCCTGATGAACGAGCTCAAGCATCTGCTCTGGGAGTTGCGGCGCTACTCATGAACGCGTGGAGGTGGTATCGCTCCCGGCGCTGGTGGCTGCAGCTGCTGCTCGCCCTCGTTCTCGGCCCGGTCGCGCTGATCCTCCTCTACGTCGCGGGCCGCTCGCTCCAGTTCGCCTCGGCGGAGAAGGACGCCGGGGCCTACGTGCCGGCGACGGCGAACGTCGTGGTCCGCCTGCGCGACCTGGAGGGGAACCTGAAGCGCATCCGGGACTCGATCGCCTGGCGCAGCTTCCAGCGGAAGTTCCTCAAGGACCCGGTGCTCCGGCGCGAGATCAACGGCCTGCTCCAGGCGAACGGGGCGCCGACGCTGGATGACTTGGAGGACGAGCGGAAGCCCTTCGCGCGGCACCAGGAGCGCGTCCTGGATATCCTCGGCGCGGATGCGATCGCGTCGCTCCAGGTGAGGGAGTCGACGGCGACCGCGCCGTTCTGCGCGATCGTCCGGCTCCGCTGGCTTTACTATCTCGCGGCGCCCTTCGCGCGGCTGCTGCTCCCGAAGGAGTCGATCGGGGGCGAGACCTGTCTGGTGCTGCGCCAGGGCCCCCAGGAGTTCCGCATCGCCTTCGCGGGCGCGCTGGCGATCGTGAGCAGCGACAAGGCTCTGCTGGAACAGGCGCTGCTCCGGAAGGGGCGGGAGGAGGAGGGGGAGCGGCCGCTGCAGGCGCGGGTCGTCTTCGAGGGCTGCCCGGGGCTGCTCCGGATCCGCCAGACGATCCACGAGAGCGGCGCCTTCCCCTACGTGAAGTGGGCCTCGGCGCGGGGGCTGACCGTGTCCGGCGATCTCCGCGACGCCGCGGTGCTGTTCGACGCGACCTTCGACCGCGCCGAGCCGCTGCATCCCTCCTCGCTGCCGCCGTCGGTCCGCTCGTGGGCGCCCGCGGCGACCTCGGGGCTGATGGTGAGCAACACGGGGGCAGGGGACCTGATCGTCTGGCTGCGCGCGGCCATCGGGACCCCGGGGCCGAAGGACTTCGTCGGGCAGACCGCGATGCAGGCGCTGCAGACCCTGGATGAGGCGGGGTTGAGCTCGACCTTCCTGCCGCAGCTGCAGGACGGCCTGGGGCTGATCACGGGGGTGGAGGAGCGGGCCGGCCGGGCCTACACGGCCTTCGCGCTGATCCTGCCGTCGAGGGATCCGAAGGCGGCCGTCGAGGCGATGAACGGGATGATCCGCAAGATCGCCGGCGGCTGGGGCGATTCCAAGTACTTCGCCTCGGAGCAGGTGGGCGACGTGACGGTGAACTCCTGGACCTGGCCGGCGTCGCTGCAGATCAACGATCTGCTGAGCCCGACCTACGCGGCGGTGAAGGAGATGTTCGTGCTGGGGAACAACGAGGCCTTCACCAAGGCGGTGATCCGGACGCTGGACCAGGCGGACGGCTTCGAGACGACGTCGGCGTACCGGAAGCTGAAGTCGCGGCTCAAGGAGCAGGGCTTCGCAGCGGAGCCCCCGCTGGCCGGCGGGCTGTTCTATCCGCCGCTGTTCCGGGAGTCGCTGGACGGGGTGCTGTTGCAAATCGCCAAGCAGCTGGTGCCCCTGACGGTTAATCCTGCGGCACTGCGGGCCGAGGTCGAGGAGGAGCTGCGCCGCCGGGGCCGTCCGGTGACGGACGCCGAAGTCGTGCCCGCCTACAAGGAAGCCTTCGACCG
>JACQFK010000327.1 GCA_016200125.1 Planctomycetota bacterium | reverse complement strand
GACGAGCGCGGCGACGACGAAGGTATAGGGTCGTCGCAGCGCCAACCGAACGATCCACATCGCCCACCCCCAAAGTCCGCCCCGGGGACACCACTATACTTCCCGGTGTCCAATTGTTAACGCTCTAACGTCGTTAAAGCGGTAGCCGTTCGATACAATTCCGGGACCTACTGACGGAGACCCACCATGCAGATCCTGGGCGCGCTGTTGCTGGCGGTCCTTGCGCAGGACGCCGAGACCCTCGTCCGCCGGGCGGACATCAAGATGAAGGACCGCGACATCGAGGGCGCGCTGGCGGACTACTCGCAGGCCATCCAGATGGACTCCCGCTGCGCCCCCGCGTACTTCGGCCGCGGCCAGATCCGCGCGAACAAGGGCCTCTTCGACCAGGCGATCGCCGACTACAGCAAGGCCGTGGAGAGCGACCCCAAGTTCGCCAAGGCCTGGTTCGGCCGCGGCATGGTCCGCACCTACAACAACGACACCGAGGGCGCGCTCGCCGACTACGGCAAGGCCGTCGAGGCCGACCCCGCCTACACGCTCGCCTGGTTCAACCGCGCCCTGCTCCGCCTCAACCGCAAGGACTACGACGGCGCGATCGGAGACTACACGAAGGCGATCGGGCTCAAGCCGCAGGACGCCGACATGTACGTCGGCCGCGGCAACGCCCACGCGTCCAAGGGCGACCACGAGAAGGCGATCGCCGACTACGCCAAGGCGATCGAGATCAAACCCAACAGCTCGTCGGCCTACGTCTACAAGGGCGACTGCGAGATGAAGAAAGGCGACCCGATCGGCGCGATGCTCACCTTCTCGAAGGCGATCGAAGTGAACCCCAAGGACGCCGAGGCCTACTACTTCCGCGGCTACGCCAACTACGACCGCCGCGCCTTCAAGGAGGCGGCCGAGGACTTCAAGAAGGCCTACGACCTCAACCGCCTGAGCGAGTTCCGCACCGACCAGGTCATGCTCCGTCTCTGGCTCGTCAAGGCGCGCGCCGGCGGCGCCGCCGAGGCGTCGAAGGAGCTCAAGCTCTACGCCACCAAGGAGCACCGCGGCCGTCCCGGCGACTGGTTCAACCAGATCGCCTCGTTCCTGATGGGCGACCTCCCCGAGGACCAGTTCCTCAACCTCGCCGGCAACAAGGACCAGACCTGCGACGCCCACTTCTACGCGGGCGTGAAGAAGCTGATCGCCAAGGACAAGGCGGCCGCGAAGGCCCACTTCAAGAAGGCGATCGATTCCGGCGCCGGCGGGTCCAACGAGTACTGGAGCGCGATGGCCGAGTTCGAGGGAGTGGACAAAGAGAAGTAGGAACGAAAGCCGAAAATCGAAAACCGGATTCGCCGGGCTATTGCGCCAAGACGTGCTGAGCAATCATGTCCCACTGCACGTGCCGTTGCTGCGCCATTTTCCCCGTGCCTCCGCACCACTCACAAGGACCGATCGCTCCCCGGTACCCGCTCCAGGCAGGCGCTCGGCCGTTTCCGCCACACTCAGGACAACGACCCAGGTCCCGGGACAGGTAGCCTCTCTTGAGGAAGGTCACCCGTCCTCTCTCCCCGCACGACAGACAATCCAGATCAAACGAAGAATCCTTCACGTCTACACGGGGCGCCCTCAGCATGCATGCCCCGCCGCAATCGGGACAACTTGAGAGAGGCAGGAGTGCGATCAGCACCGCTCCGATCGCGACTGTCGTCACGACACAGAGCAGGGATGTGACGGTCGTCGGGACGCTCTTCATTCGGTTTTCGATTTTCTGCTTTCGGTTTTCGTCACTTCCCCTTGATCAGTTTCTCCGCCTCCTTCCCGTACACGCTCAGCGGCTCCAGGCGCACGGCCGCGGTCCATTCGCTGAGCGCGTCGTCGAACTTCTTCTGCGCGGCGTAGACCTTGCCGCGGATCAGGCGGGTGCGGGCCGCGTTGGGGCGCTTGCCCACCGCGCGGGCGCTCATCTCGTCGGCCTCGTCCACCGCGCCCGCCGCGAGCAGCGCCTCGGCCAGCCCCGTGAGCGCGTCGACGCTGTTCGGCGACGCCGCGAGCGCCTTGCGGTACTCCTCGATCAGCAGGCCCGGCGCCGTCGACTGGGTCTTGAGCACGCCGATCCGCCGAAGCCGCGCCTCGGCGTAGCGGCGCGACTCGGGCGGGACCAGCTCCCATTGGGACTTCCTCAGCGCCTGGTCCACCTGGTCCTCGAGCATGAGCCGGGCCTGGCGGTCGTCGGGATGGTTCTCGACCGCCTGGCGGAACAGGTCCATCCGCTCCGCCAGCGGCTTGCCCTCGAGCACGGCCAGGATCCCGAAGCGCAGGAACTGGCGGGACACGACCCAGTCGACCGGGGCGCCCTTCACCATGCGTCCGACCGTCGCGGCGTTCACCGGCGGCAGATAGCTCAGCGCCGGCATGCGCTTGCGGCCGTAGAAGCCGAGCGGCGCGAGGAACTCGAGATGCAGCCCGTCGTCCGTCTGGATCCGCGCCCCCGCGATGTCCTTCAGGTCCTCCGAAGTCGCCACCAGGTCGCCGAGCAGGCCGCCGACCGTCGACACGTCGATCCGCCGCAGGTCGTCCGCGATCTTCGTCTCGCCCAGCCGCTTCTCCAGGACCGCCGCGTCGATCTGATAGGGCGTCTTCGAGCCGACG
This sequence comes from Planctomycetota bacterium, assembly GCA_016200125.1. Next base: position 5,428 of record JACQFK010000327.1, on the reverse strand, counting down.
AACAGGTAGTCGCCCGAGACCCACATCTCCCACACGGTGACGTGGGGGAAGACCTTCTGGAAGGTCGCGACGGCGTCCCGGAAGGTCTCGTCGGTCACGCCGTAGGCGTGGAGCCACTGGCCCATCAGGCCGCGCTCCGCCAGGTGGGCATCGCAGGTGCGGTAGAACTCCTCGGTGAACAGGCCGGCCATCCCGGCGATCCAGAGGTTCGAGGGCTCGTTCAGGATCACGTCGAATTTCCCCTCGATCGACCGGAACACCCTCCGCGCATCGGCCACGTGCAGCGTGACCCGCTGGTCCGCGAGGGGGTTGCCCGTCTCCTCGTTGAAGAACCGCGAGGCGGCGACCACCGCGGGGGAGATCTCGATGCAGTGGACCTCCCGCGGCTCGTACTTGAGGCAGGAGGCGAGCGTCATCCCGGAACCGAGGCCGACCAGCGCGATGCGGTCGGGCTTCCCCTGCGACGCCAGCGGGATGTGGGCCGTGAGGAGCTGCGTGACGAGGTCGACCTGGCTCAGCGACGCGTCGGTCTTGCCGTCGATCCGGAGGACGCGGTTGCCGTCGGGCAGCTCGAACACCGCGACCGACGCGACCGAATCCTCCCGCGCGAAGAGGACCTTGCGGGGATCCTCCTTCCCGGAGCCGGCGTCTCCATAGATGTAGGGCCCGCTCTGGATGGATCGGACGTCCCAGCGCGGCTCGAAGTACAGGGCGGCGATCAGGGCGAGGGCGGCGAGGGAAGGCCACACGCGGCGCCGGGGGCCCAGGTAGCAGAGCAGCATCGATCCGGCGAGCGCGTGTAGCGCGATCGCGTACTTCAGCGTGTACTCGACGCCGACCTCCGGGATCGCCACGAAGGATCCGACGAGCGCTCCGGCCATGGAGCCGGCGGTGGCGGCCGCCAGGAGCCAGCCCGAGGCCCGCGCGGCCCCGAGGCCGCTGCCGATCCACCGGATGGCGGCGGGAAAGCAGCCGCCCACGAGCATCGCCGGCAGGAGGAGGGCGACCGACGAGGCGGCGAGCGCGGCTCCGCTGAACGAGGCGAGCGAGGTCACCCGGTCGTGAAACACCCTCCCGAAGAAGCCCGGGAGACGGCCGAGCAGAAACACCGAGCCGAGACAGGACAGCGCGATGAGGAACTGAAGCGTCCCGAAGGTCCCGGCGCCCGCCTCGCGCGTCGACAGCCGGCGGGCCATGAGCGCGCTCCCGATCCCCAGGCCCGCGATGTAGACGGCGAGCACGATCGTGTAGGCGTAGGTCGACGAGCCGATCGAGAGCACGAGCGAGCGGATCCAGCCGATCTCGCTCATCATCGCGGCGAAGGCCGAGACGACGTAGAGCAGGAGCACGAATTTCGCCCGGACCGGGAGCGGTCCGGCGGCGCTGTCCGCCGGCGCTTCCGCGGCCGGAGCGCCCTTCCGGAGGCAGGCGCCAAGAATCGCCAGCAGCGCCGCGGCGGCCCAGAGCGTGGCGCGGTTTCCGATTGCCGGCAGCAGGATGAAGCCGGTCAGCAGCACCGCGACGGCCGAGCCGAGGGTGTTGACGGCGTAGAGCAGGCCGGCGGCGCGCAGGCCGTCCCCGCCGCTGCGGGCGACGAGCAGGGGGACGATCATCCCCATCGGGATCGTGGCCGCGATCATGAAGAGCGACGCGGCGACGACGGAGAAGCCGCCCAGCGAGCCGAGCCCGCGCAGCAGCGGCGCGCTCAGGGCCGCGACGGCGGCGAGGACGAAGAGCACGGCGTCGAGCCGGGTCGAGGGCCGCCGCGCGGCGCCCGCGCTGCCCAGCGCCATGCCCAGCATCAGCGCCGCCACGACCGAGCCCGCCGCGATGCTCGCGCTCCCGAAGGTGAGCGAGAGGATGCGCATCCAGACGAGTTCGACCGCCAGGCTGCCGGCGCCCGCGACCGCGGCGGCCAGGGCCTGGCGTCGGAGAGAAGCGTCGCTCATGGATCCGTCAGGCTACCAGAAAAAGAAGCGGCGCGCCCCGGACTTCCGACCGGAGCGCGCCGCGGGTGGACGGTCCGCTTTACTTCTTGGCCCCGCCGCCGCCGAACACGTTGGCGTAGCGGTAGTAGACCTCGAGCGTCAGCGCGTTGATCGCCGCGGCGTAGACGCGGCCGCCCTCGAAGCCCCAGCGGTCCTGATCGGGATCCCAGGAGCCGCTGCGGCAGCCGTCCGCCCGGCCCTTCTGGTGCGGCACGATCGTGTTCTTCATCGGCTCGTTCCACTTCAGCCAGACCGGGCCGTCGGGCCCGTCGTACTGGAAGAGCGCGAGGGAGGCGTAGTACCAGTAGTAGAAGTCGACCTTGTTCTGCTTCCACTCCGGCAGGTCGGAAACCAGCTGCCCCACGGCCTGGAGCGCCGGCTCGCGCCGGTTCTTCTGGATGAAGATGCGCGACATCACCGCCACCGCCGACATCGACGGATGATGGTCGAACTGCTCGTTCTTTCCGGGGACGTAGACCTTGCCGGTCGAACGGGCGTTGTAACCCACCTGGTAGTAGCCGTTCTGCTCGGTCGCCTCGTTGAACCAGTTGAGCGCGCCTTCATAGGCCGACTTCGGGAAGGAGAGCTCCGAGAGCTCCGCCGACTTGAGCGCCATGACCGCCCAGCCGGTGACCGAGGTATCGTTGTCGCCGCTGCGCGACGAGTAGCGCCAGCCCTTGCCCGGATTCTGGGCCGCGATCAGGAAGTCGATCGCCTTCTGCGCCGGGTCGCGCACCGCCTGCGTGGCGGTCATGCCGTAGGCCTCGGAGAGCGCGAGCGCCGCGACGGAGTGGTTGTAGAGGTGCTTCGGGCCCCGCTCGCCGATGCAGCCCTCGGGGTCCTGGTGCTGGATCAGCCACTGGATGCCGCGCTTCACCGTCTCGCCGAACTTGAGCGTGCGCTTGGGATCGATGGGATCGGGGAACTCATCCTTGGACATCGGGATGTAGCCCGCTCCCAGGAAGGCGAGCACGGACAGCCCCGTGACACCCGTGTCGTAGAGCGGATCGCCCCCGCCGCCGCAGCGGCCGCCCATGCACTGGTTCCCGAACGAGTCGGCGCCCCAGCCGCCGTCAGGCCCCTGGTGATGCGCGAGCCACTTGAGCGCGGCGCGGACCGCGTCCTCGGTGGCCGGCGACCCGCCGCCCTTCCCCTGCGGCCGCAGGTTCGCGCGCCCGCCGAAGCGGCCGCCGTATCGCCCGCTGCTGCCCGCGCCGCCGCCGACGCCGAGCGACTCGTGGGTGCCCGGGTTCAGCCCCGGCTGCCGGCCGACGTGGCTCGTCCCGCCGCCGGGGATGTAGCCGATGAACTGCTCCCCTTCCCCCTTCCGCTTGTGGAAGTCCTCGCCGTCGTCGCTCTCGGCATGGTCCGAGGGCTTGGCGGTGGGATCGTAGAAGAGCCGGTCATTGTTCACGTTGGCGGTCACGTCGTCCTTGATGGGGGCCCCCGGCGCGTAGTTCTCGGGAGTCTTCAGGATCTCCGTGAAGAGCGCTGTCGGCGGCTGATGCACCACCACCGTCAGATCCCCGGGATCGACCGCATAGAGACGCTCCATCGCGACCAGCGTCGCGCCCAGCAGGATCACCGCGTGGATGCCCGCCGACACGAGCCACCACGGCGCATTGCTCAGCACGCCGTAGGACTGGGAAACCACGACCGGCTGCTCGTCGCGCCCCGGGTCTCTTTCTTCTTCCAACATCGCTCGCCCCTTCCTAAACTGAGATCACGTTCCGGATCCGGAGCCATAAACGTGGGGAGTCGCGAAAGGTTCAGGCCGAAGCTCAGCTTGTATAAAGATTGAGCAGGCCAAGTATAATCGGGTATCAACCCGAGGGACTTGGACCAGGGCTGGCAGTTAAATTGCTGGCAATCAACGGGATATATGGCCTATCATCGTCCCCCTCTGGCAGAGGACTTGCAAGACATCGACGTCTCATGGTTGCCTTCAAACTGTTCCTGACGCGACTGAACGGCTGGGCGCTCTCCCTGCTGCTGCACGGCGGGGTGGCGCTGGTGGCCGGCCTTTCGGTCTTCACCGTCCACGTCAGCGGCGGCAGCGGCCACTCGGGGTCGGGCGGATCCGATCCGCAGCGGCGACGAGCAGGTCCTGAGCGGCACCGTTCTTCCCGACACCGAGCAGTTCGGACGGCTGACCTCCGTGGACACGACGCTCGATCCGATCGCGGAAGAGCTGCCGGTCCCCCAGGTTCCCTTCGACGTCTTCTCGGTCGGCACCTCCGAGCCCGCCCCCGCGCTTCCCGCGGCCTCTCTCGCCGATCCGCTCCAGTCGCGCCCCGGCGCCGCCGACGGTCGCGCGACGAAGCTCCCGGCCGAGTCGAGCCCGGGGAACGGCGAGGAAGGATCGAACGGCGGCAACGGCCTCGGCGGATCGGGCGGCGGCAACAGCGACGGCACCGGAGCCGGCGAGGGTTCGGGCGACGGCGACGCCACCGGCGTCTACACGCCCGCGCCGGCCTACCCCAGCGAGGCGCGCCGCCGCAACATCGAGGGCTCGGTGCTGGTCGAGCTCGCCATCGCCGCCGACTGCAGCTGCGCCCTGCGCCGCATCCTCGAGAGCTCCGGCTTCTCGCCGCTCGACGAGGCGGTCGAGAAGACCGTCACCCACTGGAAGTATCGCGCTTCCGAGGACGACGGCCGCTCCGACACCACCACGAAGCGGATCCGCTTCACCTTCAAGCTGGGTCGCTAGTCCTCTCCGCGAAGCGGTCGTAGAGCTCCCCCAGCGCCTCCCTCAGGTTTCCGCGGTGCTTCTTGAACAAGCGGGGCGCGAGGGCGCGGAGGTGCACCGGCGAAACACGATGAGCATCAGGAGCACCTCAATACCTGTCAGGCCGCAACCGCCGCCACCTCCGGCTCCGCCACGGACCGAAATGGGCACAGCGGGAGTAGTGAAAACCTCCGCAGACTCCGGGCCTTCTCCGATCAAATTCACTGCGGTGACGATATAGTAGTATGTCGTTCCGTTCACCAACCCACCATCCAACTGTGGACTGGTTACGCCCGGGACTCGCGCGCCTCCTGGAAGACTTCCGTAGTTTGCCTTGGTCAGTCCGGGAGTGGTGGCGCGATAGAGCACATAGGAAGTTGCCCCTCCTGAGGAATTCCAAGAGAGAGTCGCTTGTCCGTCGCCCGGAGTCGCGCTCAAGCCAGTAGGCGCAGCCGGTCCCGAATTCCCGTATCGGACGACAAAGACGTCATATCCTCCGCTGTACGTCGTGCTTTGAGCATCACTTGTTGTCGTGAAGTTGGGAGATTGAGTGAATCCCCCGACAATGATGTTCCCCGAGGGATCCAAAGCGAGGCAATTCGCACTATCCCGTTCTGTTCCTCCGAGGTAGGTGGACCAAGGAAGTGAAGCTCCATCTGCTGAAATCTGTGCAACAAAGGCGTCATAAATTCCGCCTCCATAGCCAATTTGT
>JACQFK010000309.1 GCA_016200125.1 Planctomycetota bacterium | reverse complement strand
ACGTCATCCATGCGCGTCCCGGGCTGGATCTGGGGGCTTATGGTGCGCTGGCGGTCCATCCGGCCACGGGCAGGCTTCACGCGGCCTACTACGACGCGACGTACGGGCTCCTGATGTACGCGCGGCGGGATCCGGGCGGAGCCTGGGTGCGGCGGGTCATCGATGCGAGCATGGATGTCGGCAGATACGCGTCCCTGGCCGTCAATGCGGCCGGGGTCGTCCACATCGCCTATCGCGACGGGGCCACCCGCCGGCTGAAGGTCGCGATCGGGACGCCCTAGAGGGTCCAGCCCTTGCGGTATTCCTTCCGGAGGAAGCGGTCGGCTTCGGGACAGTTCTTCGCCTTGAGCGCCGCCGCGTCCCAATCGAGCTTCTTGCCGACCTTGTAGGCGACGTTCCCCAGCAGCACCGTCTCGGCCAGGGGGCCGGAGTAGTCGAACGCGCAGAGCGAGGGTTTGCCGCCCCTGATCGCCTCGATCCATTCCTGGTGATGGCCGAGCGACTTGGAGATCGTCTGCTCCGGTCGCTTGTGCTCCCTGAAGTCCGCCTCCGGCAGCAGCCTGTGGGCGCCGTAATTGGAGACCAGCATCCCCTTGTCGCCCACGAAGAGGACGCCCGGGCCCTTCCAGTCGCCCATCTTCCCCTCGGCGAACTGCGGCGGGTTCTTGTCGCCGTGATACCAGGTGAGCTTCACCGGAGGCAGCTCGCCCCGCGCCGGGAAGGTCCAGCGCGCGATCAGCCAGGGCGGCGCGCCGTGCGGGTCCACCTCGGGGCCCTCCGCCTCCACCGTGAGGCAGTGGCCCAGCTTCAGCGCCCAGAAGGGCAGGTCGATGAAGTGGCAGCCCATGTCCGCCAGGTGGCCGCCGCCGAAGTTCCAGTAGCAGCGCCACTTGAGCGGATGATAGCGGTTGCTGTAGGGACGCTCCTCCGAGGGGCCGAGCCAGAGGTCCCAGTGGAGGCCCGCCGGCGTCTCGCCCCCCTCCTTCGGCAGGCCCGACGCGGTCCATTGCGTGCCGCCCAGCCAGACGTGGACCTCGGACACGTGGCCGATCGCGCCTGACTGGACGAGCTCGACCACGCGCCGGTAGTTGTCGCCGGCGTGGATCTGGGTCCCCATCTGCGTCTTGAGCTTCCGTTCGGCCGCGGTCTGGGTCATGAGCCGCACCTCGTACACCGTGTGGGCCATGGGCTTCTCGGTGTAGACGTGCTTTCCGAGCTTCATCGCCATCACGCCGGCCGGCGCGTGGATGTGGTCGGGCGTCGAGATCACGATGCAGTCGAGCGACTTCTCCTTCTCCAGCATCTCGCGGAAGTCGCTGTACTTCGCCGCGTTCGGGAGCTTCGCCGCGCCCTGGGCGAGGTTCTTGTCGTCCACGTCGCAGAGCGCGATCTGGCTCTGGCCCGCCATCTGGCCCAGGTGGTCCGCGCCGCGCATGCCGGCGACGCCGATGTGGCCGACGTTCAGCTTCGCGTTGGGCGACTTCTCCTGTCCGTAGCCGGTCTGCCGGCCCGCGATCCAGAACCCGGCGCCCGCCGCGGCGCCCTGCTTGAGGAATTGTCTGCGATTCATCCGCCTTCGCTCCTTTCGAGTGGCTTCGGCGCGATTACGCCTTGAGCTCCCATCCTTTGCGGTACTCGCGGTGGAGGAGGCGGTCGGCCTCCGGCGCGTTCGTGCACTTCAGGTTCTTCGAATCCCATTCGAGCTTCTTGCCCAGCCGATAGGCGATCGACGCAAGGTGGTTCGCCTCGGTGAGCAGGCCCGAGTAGCTGAAGGGGCAGGAGGTCTTGAGGTCCGTCTTGGCCGCCTCGATCCACTCCTTGTGATGTCCGATCGACTTCGGGATCCACGGCTCCGGCCGCTTGACCTCGGTCAGGAGCTGGTGCTTCCCGTGATTGCCGACGACCATCCCCTTGTCGCCGACGAAGAGGATGCCGTCCTTGAACTCGGCCGGCACGCGGCCGTCCTTGTACTGGGGCGGCTTCTCCTGCTGGCCCTGGTACCACGTGAGCGTGCAGGCGGGCATGTCGCCCCGCGGGCCGTATTCGTAGACGGCGCGGAAGGACGCGGGCGCGATCTCGGGATGGACCGGGGGGCCGAAGCTTTCGATCGTCTTCGGGGCGTCGAGCTTGAGCGCCCAGAACGGGATGTCGTTCATGTGGCTCCCGAGGTCGCTCATCGTGCCCGACCCGAAGTCCCACCAGCGGTACCACTTGGGACCGGTGAAGTAGACGGTGTTGAAGGGCCGCATCGGCGCCGGGCCGACCCAGAGGTCCCAGTCGAGGTGCGCCGGGACGGGCATCTCCTCCTTGGGCCGGTCCTGCGTGCTCGCGATGTCGTTGTAGGCGAGGGCGTCCTCCGCGCTCTGCCAGCCCCAGGTGCGGTGGACCCAGACGTGGACCTCGGTCACCTTGCCGATCGAGCCCGATTGCACGATCTCGACGACGCGGCGCCAGGTGTCGTTCGCGTGAGCCTGCGTGCCCATCTGGGTGGCGACCTTCGCCTTCTTCGAGGCCTCCGTGACGACGCGGGCCTCCCAGACGCCGTGCGTGAGGGGCTTCTCGCAGTAGACGTGCTTGCCCATCTGCAGGGCGGGCAGCGTGGCGAAGGCGTGGGTGTGCTCGCAGGTGGAGACGACGACGGCGTCGTAGTCCTTCGAATCGTCGAGCACCTTGCGGAAGTCCGTGTACTTCTTGGCCTTGGGATGGATCTTTGCGGCCGACTCGACGTTCTTCGCGTTCACGTCGCAGAGGGCGACGATGTCCTCGTCGCCGACGCTCTTGAGATTGGCGCCGCCGCGGCCGCCCGAGGCGATCATGGCGATGCGGAGCTTGGCGTTGGGGGACTTCTCCTGGCCGAAGCCGGTCTGCCGGCCCGCGATCCAGAATCCGGCGCCCGCCGCGGCGCCCTGCTTGAGGAATTGTCTGCGGTTCGTGGTGCTCATGCCTTGAGCTCCCATCCTTTGCGGTACTCGCGATGCAGGAGGCGGTCCGCCTCCGGCGCATTCTTGCACTTCAGGCTGACCGGATCCCACTCGAGCTTCTTGCCCAGCCGGTAGGCAATCGACGCGAGGTGGTTCGCCTCGGTGAGCGGACCCGAATAGCCGAAGTTGCAGGTGGTCTTGAGGTCGGTCTTCGCGGCGTTGATCCACTCGGCGTGGTGGCCGATGGACTTGGGGATCGTCTGCTCCGGCCGCTTGAAGTCCTTGAACTTGTCCTCGGGCAGCAGCGCGTGCTTGCCGTAGTCGGAGACCAGCATGCCCTTGTCGCCGACGAAGAGCACGGCGCTCTTCCAGTTGGCGGGGACCCGGCCGTCCTTGAGCTGGGGCGGCTTCTCCTGCCCCTGGTGCCAGGAAACGGTGCAGGCGGGCATGTCGCCGCGCGGGCCGTACTCGTAGACGGCGCGGAAGGACGCGGGCGCGATCTCGGCATGGACCGGGGGGCCGAAGCCTTCGATGGTCTTCGGGGCGTCGAGCTTGAGCGCCCAGAAGGGCAGGTCGTTCCAGTGGCTGCCGAGGTCGCTCATCGTGCCCGACCCGAAGTCCCACCAGCGGTACCACTTGGGACCGGGGAAGTAGACGGTGTTGAAGGGGCGCATCGGCGCTGGACCCACCCAGAGGTCCCAATTGAGGTAGGCCGGGACGGCCATCTCCTCCGCCGGGCGGTCCTGCGTGCTGGCGACGTCGTTGTTCGCCGCGGCGTCCTCCGCGCTCTGGAGCCCCCAGGTGCGGGCGACCCAGACATGGCACTCGGTCACCTTGCCGATCGCGCCCGACTGGACGAGCTCGACGACGCGCCGGTAGTTGTCGCCCGCGTGGATCTGCGTGCCCATCTGCGTGGCGACCTTCTGCTTCTTCGCGGCCTCTTGGATGACGCGGGCCTCCCAGACGCCGTGGGTGAGGGGCTTCTCGCAGTAGACGTGCTTGCCCAGCTGGAGGGCGGGCAGCGTGGCGAACGCGTGCGTGTGCTCGGGGGTGGCGACGACGACGGCGTCGAAGTTCTTCGCGTCGTCGAACACCTTGCGGAAGTCGGTGTAGGTCTTCGCGTTCGGGTGCAGCTTCGCCGCGGCGCCCACGCGCCGCTCGTCGACGTCGCAGAGCGCGACGATGGTCTCGCTCGAGACGTTCTTCAGGTCGGACGCGCCCTGCCCGCCGCAGCCGATGGAGGCGATGTTGAGCTTGGCGTTGGGGGACTTGTCCTGGCCGTAGCCGGTCTGGCGGCCGGCGATCCAGAACCCGGCGCCGGCGGCGGCGCTGTTGCGGAGGAAGTCTCTGCGGTTGATGCGATGGGACATGAGTAGGGCCCCCCAGCTTGTGCCGGGTGGTTTCGGTTCCCGGCGCCGCCCGCTCCAGACCTGCTACTATGTTCTACGGCGCCGGGCGGCGGAAACTTTGTTGCAATTGAAATAATGTACCCGGCCGGGAGGAGCGACGCATGCTTCAGATGACGACGACGCCGGGGATCGACGGGCGGCCGGCCCGGACCGTTCTGGGGATCGTGAGCGGGGAGGCGCTGGCGGACTTCGAGGGGCTGGGCCGCCAGGCGGAGCAGACCCTTCACGACACGCGGGCGACGGCGATGGCCCAGATGTCGGTCCGGGCCCAGAAGCTGGGGGCCAGCGCGATCGTCGGCGTGGCTTTCGACGTCGAGGCGCTGGGCCCGGCGCTCAAGATGGTGATCGCGACGGGGACGGCCGTCGTCCTCTAGGGGAATGAAGAAGGCCGGCGGGGATCGCTCCCCGCCGGCCCTTCCTTTCTCGGTGTACTGGGTACTGTTAGAGGCTCCAGCCCTTCCGGTATTCGCGCTTGATGAACTGGTCGGCCTCGGGGCAGTTCTTCGCCTTGAGGTTCACGGCGTCCCACTCGAACTTCTTGCCGACGCGGATGGCGACGTTGCCGAGCAGCACGAACTCCGTGAAGGGGCCCGCGTGGTCGAAGTTCGACATCGCCTTCTCGCCGCCCTTGCAGGCGCGGATCCACTCGGCGTGGTGTCCGGGCGAGCGGGGCAGCGTGGGATCCGGCTTCTTCATGTCCTTGAACTGGTCCTTCGGCAGCCAGATGCTCTTGCCGCCGTAGTCGTCGGGGGAGTAGAGCGTGCCCTTCGAGCCGACGAGCAGCGAGCCCGAGCCGGAGATCTTCTCGCCTTGGAGGAGGTCCAGCGGAGGCTGCACGAGCTCGCCGTTCCGGCGGCCTTCGTACCAGATGGCCTTGACGGGCGGCATCTCGCCGCGGGCGGGGAACTCGTAGGTGATCTTCGCCCAGCCGGGGCAGGTCTCGGGGTTGACGGGCTCCGACTCCGCCTCGACGGTCGTCGGGGCGCCCAGCTTGAGGGCGAAGTAAGGGAGGTTCGTCGTGTGGCAGGCCATGTCGCCCAGGGCGCCGGTCCCGAAGTCCCACCAGCCGCGCCACTTGAAATGGAGGTAGGCAGGATGGTAGGCGCGCTCGGGGGCGGGACCCAGCCACTCGTCCCAGTGGAGGTGGGCGGGGACCGCCGGCGTGTCCTTCGGCCGCGCCGTGATATTCGGCGACTGCGGCCAGATGGGACGGTTGGTCCAGAGGTGGACTTCCTTCACGTCGCCGATCAGGCCGGCCTGGACGATCTCGACGGACTCGCGCAGGTTGCTTCCCGCGGTGCCCTGGTTGCCCATCTGCGTCGCGACCTTGTACTTCGCGGCGGTCTCGCGCATGAAGCGCGCCTCGAACACGTCGTGGGCCATCGGCTTCTGGACGTAGACGCCCTTGCCGAGCTTCATCGCCATGACGGCGGCGCAGGCGTGGTGGTTGTCGGGGGTGCCGACGGTGACGGCGTCGATCTCCTTCGACATCTCGTCGAGCATCTTGCGGTAGTCGAAGTACTTCTTCGCCTTCGGGTAGGTCTTGGCGGCCTCGTCGTTGCGCTTGTCGTCGATGTCGCAGAGCGCGACGATGTTCTCGGACTTGCCGACGTTGCCCATGTCGCTTCCGCCCTGGCCGCCGGTGCCGATGCAGGCGACGTTGAGCTTGGCGTTGGGGGACTTTTCCTGGCCGAAGCCGATCTGGCGACCGGCGATCCAGAATCCGGCCCCCGCGGTGCCGGCGTTCTGCAGGAACTGGCGGCGGTTGCTGCGCTGGGTCATGGTCTCATCCTTACAAGGTACGAACACTAATACACTCCGAGGTCCCCGGCGTTACGGAAATCAAAGCAGGGCGGCCTGCGCGGACCGGAAGGCCCGCGCAGGCCGCGATCGATCCGGTCGTCTAGACTTCCCAGCCCTTGCGGTACTCGCGCTTGATGTACTGGTCCGCCTCGGGGCAGTTGCTGGCCTTCATGTTGGGGCCGTCCCATTCGAGCTTCTTCCCGGTGCGGAAGGCGGGGATGCCGATGAGCACCGTCTCGGTGAAGGGGCCGGAGTAGGAGAAGTCGCCGAGCGACTTGGGGCCGCCCTTGCAGGCGGTGATCCACTCCTGGTGGTGGCCGCCCATGCCGCCCGGCACGCGCGGGAGCGTCTGCTCGATCTTGAGTTCCTTGTTGGGGACGAGCTTGCCGTCGAGGTAGGCTTGCCAGTTGCCGGTCTGCTCGTCGGTGACGATGATCGAGCCCTTGTCGCCCTTGATGATGTTGCCGTTGGTCACGAGGATCTTGTCCTTCTCCTCGTCCTTCAGCTTGATCGGGCCCGCCAGCTCCTGGGGCGGCAGCTTGCCGCCGTCGTACCAGGTGAACTTGAGGGGCGGCAGCTCGCCGCGCTTGGGGAACTGGCAGCGGACGATCATCCAGCGGGGGCCGGTCTCCTTGCTCAGCGGGTCGCCCTCGGCCTCGGCGCTCACCGGGTAGCCGAGCTTGAGCCCCCAGAAGGCGGCGTCCATGATGTGGCAGGCCATGTCGCCGAGCGCGCCCGTGCCGAAGTCCCACCAGCCGCGCCACTTGAAGTCGTGGTACACCTTGTCGACGTAGGGCCGCATCGGGGCGGGGCCGATCCACTCCTCCCAGTGCAGGTGGGCGGGAACCGGATCCTCCTTCGCGGGACGCTCGATGCCCTGGGGCCAGATCGGCCGGTTGGTCCAGCAATGGACCTCGGACACGTTGCCGATGATGCCCTGCTGGAGCGCCTCGACGAGGCGGCGGCGGCCGTCGGTCGAGTGGCCCTGGTTGCCCATCTGCGTCGCCACCTTCTTTTCCGCGGCGAGCTTCGTCAGCGTGCGGGCCTCGTAGATGCTGTGGGTCATGGGCTTTTCGACGTAGGCGTGCTTGCCCATGCGGAGGGCGCGGACCGCGGCCGGCGCGTGGTGGTGGTCCGGCGTGCCGACGGTCACCGCGTCGATGTTCTTCTCCTCCTTCTCCAGCATGATCCGGTAGTCGGTGTACTTGCGGGCCTCCTTGAACTTCTCGCCCGCCTTGTTGAGCCGGTTCTCGTCGACGTCGCAGAGCGCGACGATGTTCTCCTTGCCGCAGCCCTCGACGGACGCGTAGCCGCGGCCGCCGGTGCCAATGCAGGCGACGTTCAGCTTGGCGTTGGGGCCCCTCTCCTGGGCCCAGACGGACTGGCGGCCCGTGATCCAGTAGCCGACGCCGCCCGCGGCGGCAGCTCCGCTGTTCTTCAGGAACTCGCGGCGGTTGAGCTTGCTTGACATCTCCGGTCTCCTTCTATCTATAGTTTCTTGCAGGCCTCGCGGACGGCGGCGAGACATTCCTTCACGTCGGCGATCGGGTTCTTCTCGTTCAGCTCGTACTCGACGGCCAGGATGCCCGGGAACTTCACGTCCTTCAGCGCCTTGAGGACGCCCACGATGTCGAGCTTCCCCTTGCCGAGGATGTGCTCCGTCTTCGCGTCCGAGAAGTCCTTCAGATGGACGTCGTGGACCCGGGGCCCCAGCGCCTTGATCCAGGTGATGGGGTCCTCGCCGGTCCGGAGGACATGGCCCGTGTCCACGCAGGCGCCGATCTCGACGGGCCACTTCTCGACGGCCTTCTGGACCTGCTCGAGGCGGCCGTAGGTCTTGTCGTCGGGGCCGTGGTTGTGGATCGCGATCTTGACCCCGTACTCCTTGGTCAGCGCCGCGAGGCTCTCGAAGCTGTCGGCGGAGGGATTCGCGCTGTAGACCGGGAAGCCCATCGCCTTGGCGAACTCGAAGGACTTCCGGTTCTTCTCGGCGTCCTTGGTGAAGCCCTGGACGCCCCAGGAGAGGATCTGGATGCCCGCGGCCTTGAGCTTCTCCTTCGCGGCGTCGATCTTGGCCTTGTCGTCCGTGACCGGGAGCTGCTTGCTGAAGAACTGGGCGTACTTGAGGCCGAAGTCCTTCAGGTGGCCGAGGGTCTGGTCGAAGTCGTAGGCGCGGAGGGTGTAGGTCTGGAGCCCCATGTTGAAGCCGGCGTAGGCGGGATCGCCCTGCGCCAGCAAGCGGCCCGGCAGGGCGGCCAGGGCTCCGGCGGCGGCGGCGCCGCGGAGAAAGTCGCGTCGGGTCATGCTCATCAGATTAGCTTCCTGGTTTTTCGACAGCGGAACCCGCTCAATGGATGAATCGGATCTAAAGAATATACGTTCCATCCCGGAGCGGCAAGACTTTAAACCGTACGACGCCTCCCTGCGAAGGTTCCCCGCTAAAGTTTTCGGCCGGCCCCGCCGATGAAAGGGGTATGAGCATGATGAATCTGACGGCCAACATCGACTTCAAGCTTCTCTTCACCGCCTGGGGCCAGACCATCGGCTGGGCCATCGCGGGAGGCATCGGCATGGGTCTCGGCCTGGTCGTCTCGCTCAAGGTCTTCACGCTCCTGACGCGGGACGTGGACGAGTGGGCCGAGGTGAAGAAGAACAACCTGGGGATGTCCATCATCCTCGCCTCGGTGATCCTGGGCACGAGCCTGGTGATCATGATGTGCGCCAAGCCCTGACGCCGGATTGAACCCGGCTGCGCAGAACGGCGCAGCGACGGAAGAATAAACCGTCTGACCGGACGTGAGCGCCCCATAAGGGGGCCTGCCGGTCAGACGGTTTTTTTTATCGGCCGAGGAGGACGCGGACCCGCGGGTCGCCTAGAGGCCGCCCTGCGTCTTCATCCGGATGGGGATCCGGCCCGCGGGCGGCTGCCCGCACTTGTCGCAGATGATGTCCTTCCGGGCGTAGGACTTCTTGCACACGGCGCAGCGGTAGCAGTCCGCCCCGTAGTCGTAGGCGAAGCGCTTCACCTTGGCGCAGGTGAGGCAGCGGGTGAAGGAGGCCTCATAGGGGCCGTGCGACGCATTGTTGCAGACGAAGACGAGCCCTCCCATGTCGTTGGCGCCCGGGGCGAATCCCGAGGGATTGGGGATATTCGACACGGGCGTCTCGGGCTCGGCGTGAGCCGCGGGGGCGGCCGCGCCGGAGGAGCCCCGGTTGATCGCGTCCGCGATCGCGGAGGCCCAGTACTTGGCCGACGGTGAATCCGAGAGCATCACCGCCCGCAGCGATCCCAGCACGGGCTGGCCGATCTTCGCCAGGTCCTTCGCCGCCTGGGCCTGTTCGACCCAGTCGGGGGAGTCGAGTTTCTTCACGAGCGCGGAGATCTGCGCCGAGTCCTGCGTCTTGGCGCCGAGGAGGAGCATCAGGGCGGCCAGGGCCACTCGCATCATCGTGTCATCCCTCGTTCCTGTTGATCGGCCGGATCCCCGCGGTTCTTGACTCCCGAACCTGAGACGACGACGGGGCGCAGGAGTATCCATTATACCGCGAGCTTTCCCCTTGCCTCCGCTCCGCCGGCGGGTATTGTGGGGGGCCGGAAAGGAGGAACCCCCATGCTGGAAACCATCCGGCTCCTGTTCGACTACACCCGCTGGGCCGACGCCCGGATGCTCGAGGCCGTCGCGAAGCTCGCTCCCGACGCCTGGACGAAGGACCTGGGCAGCAGCCTGAAGTCGGCGCGCGATACCGTGGTCCACGTCGTCTCCGCCCAGTGGATCTGGATCAGCCGCTGGAAGGGCGAAGTGCCCAAGGGCATGTGGACCGCGGCCGACTACCCCGCGCCGGCGTCGATCCGGGAGAAGTGGGAGCCCCTGGCCGCCGAGCTCGCGGCCTTCGTCGCGGCCCAGACCGAGGAGTCGGTCGCGAAGCCGCTGACCTACAAGAACCTGAAGGGCGACTCCTTCAGCTACCCGCTCGGCCAGCTCATGCTCCATCTCGTCAACCACTCCACCTACCACCGCGGGCAGGTGACGACGCTGATCCGCCAGCTGGGCGGTCAGCCCCTCTCGAGCGACCTCGTGGTCTACTACGCCGAGAAGGCGAAGAAGGCATGATCCGCTACCGGACGGGGAACGATCTCGACCTCGAGGCGTTGATCGAGCTCTATCGCGCGTCGACGCTCGGCGAGCGCCGGCCCGTCGACGACCGCGAGCGGATGGCCGCGATGCTGCGCCATGCGAACCTCATCGTCACGGCCTGGGACGACGATCTCCTGGTCGGCGTCTCGCGGGCGCTGAGCGACTTCAGCTTCGTGACCTACCTGTCGGACCTCGCGGTGCGCCAGTCGCACCAGAAGCAGGGGATCGGGAAGGAGCTGATCCGGCGGACCCAGGCGCTGGCGGGGAAGCACGCGAAGCTCATCCTGCTCGCGGCGCCGGCCGCCGAGAAGTACTACCCCCGCGTCGGCTTCACCCACCATCCGCAGGCCTGGATGCTCGGGCCCGACGAGCGGGTGAAATGAGGAAACGGCGCGCCCAGGCTGCCGTCTAGAGGGCATGAAGGAATACCGGCAGAACTCCCACACCCTGACCCTGGTCTTCTGGTCGATCCTCTGTGCGGGGGCGGCGGCCGTCCTGTTCATCCAAAGCCGCCAGGTCGTCAGCCGCGCGCTCAAGGCGGAGGAGATCCTCGCCGGCGTGGCGTTCCTCATCTTCGGCCCGGCGGCGCTGACGGCCTACCTCCTCCGGGCCCGCCACGTCTGGGTCAGCGTCGATCAGATCCGCGGCGTCGTCGTGAGCTGGCGGCGGGTGATCCCCTTGGAGGAGATCGAGTCGATCGAACGCCGCCGCCCGGTCTTCCGGAGATCGACCGGCCCCTTCCAGATGCCGGACACCCCCGGCTCCGACGTGCTGAGGGGATGGGGCTCCGCCGGCGGCTGCCTGGACCTGGGATGCCTCGGCTTCGCGGGAGAAGTCGCGATCGGCATCATGATTCTCATCGCCGCCTTCTATGTCCTGTGGCTGCTCTTCTTCGTGATCCTCCCGCTCCTGCTGCTGCCCCTGGCCGAGGTCTTCGCCCCCTTCGGCGACCGGATCCGGATCAAGACGCGAACGGGATCGCTCCTGCTCCGCGACCTGCGGGAGGCCGACGAGTTCCTGCACGCCGTCGCCCTGCGGAGGCCCATCACGGAACGGTAACCGCAAATCTTGCCTTTGCCGCGTGAATCCTTACGATGGGAGAACTCATCGGGGGATTCTGACATGGCCAAGCGCGTCCGCATCGGCGTCGTCGGCGCCGGTTTCGCCGCCCATTTCCATCTCGCGAGCTACGCCAAGGTCTACGGCGAGGACTTCGAGATCCACGGCATCTACGGCCGCACGAAGGACAAGGCGGTCCATCTCGCCAAGGACTTCAAGATCCCCAAGGTCTACGACACCTACGAGCAGATGCTGGCGGACAAGGAGATCGACGTCTGCGATCTCGTGGTCGCCAACTACATGCACATCCCCCTCGCGATCCAGGCCGCCCAGGCGGGCAAGCACGTGTTCTGCGAGAAGCCGCTCACCGGCTTCTTCGGCCCGGCCGACAAGCGGAACGAGAAGTGGTCCGCCCGGGGCTACTCGCGTGAGGCGATGTTCAAGACCATCCTCGACGACGCGAACAAGGCCTACGACGCGATCAAGAAGGCGGGCGTGACTCTCTGCTACGGCGAGAACTGGGTCTACGCGCCGCCCGTCGTGAAGGTCAACCGCCTCCTGGCGACGAGCAACTCCACGATCATGCGGATCATCGGCGAGGAGTCCCACAGCGGCTCGCACGCCGAGTACGCGAAGCGCTGGCAGACCGCCGGCGGCGGCTCGCTCATCCGCCTGGGCGTCCACCCGGTGGGCGCGGCGATCTTCCTCAAGTACGAAGAGGGCCGCCGGCGCAACGGCAAGCCCATCCGCCCTGTCGCCGTCACCGGAGAGGTGGCGAACCTCACCTGGATGAAGTCCTTCCAGGAAGAGCCGAAGAAGCACATGAAGACCGGTTGGGACGACGTCGAGGACTACGGCACGATCCACCTGACCTTCGAGGACGGCTCGGTCGCCTGCCTGACCTCCTGCGACGTCGTCATGGGCGGCATCTACAACTACCTGCAGGTCTTCGGCTCCCGCGCCGTGGTGAAGGCCAACGTCAACCCGAACACCGCCTGCCAGGCCTACACGCCCGACGGCGACTACTTCAAGGACGAGTACCTGGTCGAGAAGACCGAGACCAAGGAGGGCTGGTCTTATCCGTCGCCGGACGAGGACATGGTGACCGGTTACCCCGACGAGTTGCGGGACTTCGTGGGCGCGATCTCCCACGGCCGCTCGCCGAAGTCGGACCTCATGCTCGCCCACGACGTCCTCGTCGTCACGTACGCGGCCTACCTGTCGGCGGAGAAGGGCGCGCGCATCGACATCCGGCCGCATCTCCGCGCCTGACCGGAGGGATTGATGGCGACCTTGTACCAGGAAGACATCCACGGCGTCCTCGACCGGGCCCTGGCCAAGGCCCGGATCACCGACATCCACACGCACCTCTACGCGCCGGCCTTCGGGGACATGCTCGCCTGGGGCGTGGACGAGCTGCTCACCTACCATTACCTGATCGCCGAGTTCTTCCGCCAGTCCGACCTGCCCTACGAGACGTTCTGGAAGCTCTCGAAGCGGGAGCAGGCGGACGCGATCTGGAAGACACTCTTCCTCGACGCCAGCCCGATCAGCGAGGCCTGCCGCGGCGTCGTCACCGTGCTCCATGCGCTGGGGCTCGACGTGGGGGGGCGCGACCTCAACAGCTACCGCAAGTTTTTCGCGTCCCAGTCGCGTGACGCCTACATCGACCTGGTCTTCAAGAAGGCGGGGATCCAGGACTGCGTGATGACCAACGACCCCTTCGACGACGTCGAGCGGCCCATCTGGCTGAAAGGCTTCGAGCCCGATCCCCGCTTCAAGGCGGCGCTGCGGATCGACCCCGTGCTGCTGGGCTGGGACAAGTCGTGGAAGCGGCTGCACGACTGGGGCTACAAGACCGAGCACCGTCTCACGCCCAAGACGCTGAAGGAGATGCAGCGCTTCTTCCGCGAGTGGGCGAAGCGGACGGGCGGCCTCTACGTCGGCGTCTCGCTGCCGCCGACCTTCGCGATGCCCGAGAACAGCCAGACCGCGCAGATCCTCGAGCGGGCGCTGCTGCCCGTCTGCGAGGAGCTGAACCTGCCCCTCGCGCTCATGATCGGCGTGAAGCGACAGGTGAACCCGCAGTTGCGCATGGCGGGGGACGGCATGGGGCGCGGCTCCGTCGAGGCGGTCGAGTTCCTCTGCGCGAACTACCCGAAGAACAAGTTCATGGTGACGATGCTGTCGCGCGAGAACCAGCACCAGCTCTGCGTGGCGGCCCGCAAGTTCCGCAACCTGCTCGTCTTCGGCTGCTGGTGGTTCGTGAACAACCCGAGCATCATCGAGGAGATCACCCGCGAGCGGCTCGAGCTCCTCGGCACGAGCGTCATCCCCCAGCATTCCGACGCGCGCGTCATCGACCAGGTCCTCTACAAGTGGGACCACTCGAAGCGGATCCTCCGCAACGTGCTGGCCTCGAAGTACGCCGATCTCGCGGAAGCCGGCTGGGCCCTGGAGGAGGGGGAAGTGCAGCGCGACGTGGACCGCCTCCTCGGGGGCAATTTCTGGTCCTTCCTGGAGAAGAGGCTGTGACGACGAAGATGCTGGCGGCGGCGCTCCTTCTGGCGACGGCGGCGTCCGCCCAGGACGAGAAGCCCGCACCGAAGATCGAGCTCAAGGGCTGCATGAGGTTCGACGGCATCTCGTTCAAGCAGGGCCAGAGCACGAAGTACAGCGGCGACACCTACCTGCTCAAGCTCGCGTTCAGCGACGAGAAGGGCGCCGTCCAGCCCACTCCCACCCTCAACTTCGTCGTCTACAACGGCCAGGAGCCCTACAAGAAGGTCCAGCGCATCGTCACCCGCGAGCAGTGGAAGGCGGACGCCGCCAAGATCGGCAAGGACAGCGTGGCGGACAACACGATCGCCTGCGACAAGAAGACGGGCGAGCTCTGGGTGGCCTTCGTGCGCGCCGACCCCGGGTTCGATCCGAAGATCGACCTCACCCTGGAGATCAAGGGCGTCGGGACCTGGATCTGGAAGGGCCTGGACGTGGAGTCGAAGTTCGAGGCGGCCGCCAAGGGGCCCGACAAGAAGTAGTCACTCCAGCGGGTCGTGCTCCTCGACGTCGAAGCGGAAGCGCACCGATGCCACCCGGAAGCAGAAGGGCGGCGCTTCGCCGACGATCTCCGCCGCGGCGCGCGAGGCCACGCGGCCCTCCAGCGGCTCGCAGGCCTCAAGGGGGATGTCCAGCCGGATCTCCTGCCGCGTCACCCGTCCGAGCCAGGGCTGCGTGGAAAATCCCCGGTCCTGCGGAACCACGTAGGCGAGCATGTCCCTCCAGGACGCGAAGGCGGCCGACCAGGGTCCCGAGGCCGGCGCCGCGGCGAGGGGACGGAGCTCGGCCTCGGCATCCGGGGCGCTGCCCGTTCCGGGATCGAGCTTGAGCGTGAAGCGGCCGCCCTCGGACCGCAGCTCCGCCCCGGCGAGGACGTGCATCGGCATCCCCTCCGACATCAGCCGCGCGCCGAGCGCGTGCGGTGTGCTGGAGATCGCATTCGTGACGAAGTAGATCCCCTCCTTCCCGCTGCGCGGATCGCGGACATGGACGCGCCAGTTGCTGTGGAGCGGCGACGGCAGAAGGCTCCTCAGCGGCCCGAGGAGGCGCGGGCCGAAGTGGCCGTGCCGGAAGCTGAGGAAGGTGAAGACGGCCCATCGCCCGTCGGCGCCGCACTTCTGGAGCTCGAGGCCCTCGGGGACCAGGCGCTGAAGCCGCGAGGCCTCCACGAGGTAGTTCACGTAGAGCACGTCGCGGATGTCGCTGACCATCGCGAGCGGCGGCGCGAGCTCCGCGTAGGCCCGGAGGAAGCGGCTGTTGGCCGCCGGGTCGGCGATCCACCCGAAGATCCGGTTCGGATGGCGCCAGGGCGCCAGGCGCCCGTGGGGCGCGTCGGGACGGGAGCGGCGCAGCACCCGCTCCGCCACGAGCGCGAACCAGAGCTGGAGCAGGACGAACCCCAGGGCGTTTCCCCCGGCGACGAAGGCCGGCGAGGGTTACATCGACGGGGGCAGCTTGGGGCCGAAGTTCGCGTACAGGAAGAGAGGCCAGAGCAGGAGCGAGATCCCCGTGAGCCGGCGGTTCCAGGCGCCGGCCGCCGCGAAGCACCAGGTCCAGCCCAGCGCGCCCAGGGTGTAGAAGGTCCCGCCCCACACGGCGGTCCACTCGAAGATCCGTGCTTCATAGGCCAGGTAGCCGACGATGTCCCCCGAGCGCGCGAGCTCGATTCCGCGCGTCATCCAGGCGATCTGTCCCGCCTGGTCGGGGACGACCGCCGCCACGGTGAGGAGCATCGTGACCGCCGCCGGGAGCTTCGGGATCCAGCGCGTCCGGAGGAGTCCGATGCCGATGAGGAGGTCGGAGAGGGCGGTGAGCTGCCAGGGGAACCAGCCCAGGCGCCAGCGCCAGGGGTGGTTGACGATGATGCGGATCCGTTCGAGATCGTCGGCGGTACCGCCGCCGGGCATCCCGGGCAGCAGGAGGAACGCCATCGAGGCCATGGCGACGGCGTGGATGACGAACGTCTAGTCCAGCTTGCTCCAGAAGGACTTCAGGTTCTGGTCGTTGGGCCAGGAGCTGTAGGGCGCCGCCAGGATGCCGGGAGGATTGGTCGTGCTGGGCCGGACCACGGTGGACGTCGCGCTGCGGAAGATCGTGTTGTTCTCGTTGACGATGAACACGTACTTGCCCGCGGACTGCGAGTCCGGGAACGCCGTGAAGCCGAACTTCGAGGTGTTGTGGCAGCTGCCCATCGGGGGGGTGCCGCCGGTGTCGAGCGCGTAGGTCTGCTCGGAGGTGCCCAGCACCGTGTTGTCGGTGATGAGCGCGTTGTACCAATAACCGGCCTTCGCCGACGAGACGGCGAAATTCGAGAGGTTGACGTTCTCGCCGCCGCCCGTGGGCTGGGCGGGGTCCGAATCGGCCGACGCGACCGAGAGCTCGATCAGCTTGATCGAGGGGTCGGTGGTCGAGTTCGCCACGGCGCCCACGACCGCCGAGCCGGTCATCGTGTACAGGCCGGCCACGTTGGCCGTCCAGAAGTCGTTGACGTGGTTCCAGTCGCGGTCGTTGGCGCGGAAGTCGGCTTCGGCCGACGACAGCGTCTTGAGCGACGTCGACGCGTTGCGCTCGTTGGACGCGCGCTGGCTCGACAGCAGACCCGGGATCGCGATCGCCGCGATGATCGCGATGATCGCGATCACGATCATCAGTTCGATCAGCGTAAAGCCCTTGCTACGACGCGCCATAATCTATCCCTCCAAGCGTTCGGTCCGGGACCCCGCCCAACGGTCGGGATAATAATATCATCCGTTCCGCGGGGAGGAAGGGGCATTTGGCCACAAGTTTCAGACTTTTCCCTGTTGAAACGGGGGTGCAAAATCCTCCCGCCGGACCCCCGGACGCGCCGGGGGACGTACCCTTAGGCAGGAGAACCGCCGAATGAGCATCCCCCGCGCCGCCTTTCTCGCCGTCTTCAGCGCCGTCCTTTCCGTCGCGCGCGCGGGGGAACCCGCCGCGCTGCAGGAGGCGCCGGTCGACGAGCTCCTTCGCGCGAACCCGTCCGGGATCTGCGTCCTGGCGGGCGCGGGCGACGGGTCGCTCGCGGTCCGCGCGGCCGAAGGCGGCCGCCGCCTCGTCCACGTGCTGGAGGCCGACGAAGCGCGGGTCCGCACGGCGAGGGCGGCGATCGAGGCGCGGAAGCTGGCGGGGCTCGCGACGGTCGAGTTCTGGCCGGGGGCCGATCTTCCCTACCCCGAGAATCTCGTCAACCTCCTCGTCTGCGACACGGCGGTCCGAGAGGCCGAGGCGCTCCGCGTCCTTGCGCCCGGCGGCGCGGCGCTCGTCCGGCGCGGAGGCGCCTGGACCCTGCTCCGCAAGCCCCGCCCCGCCGACTTCGACGACTGGACCCACTGGCGCCACGGCGCCGACGGCAACATGGTGTCGGCGGACAAGGCGGTGGGCGTGCCCACGGGGCTGCGCTGGGTCGCGGGCCCGGCCCAGGATGCCGGCGGGAAGAAGTGGTACTACGACCACATCCTCGTCTCGGCCAACGGGCGGAACTTCTACGATTACGAGGATCAGATCGTCGCTCGCGACGCCTACAACGGCGTCCTGCTCTGGGTCCGGCCGCTCAAAGCCCACGCGTTCAAGGAGGCGGGCCTGCCGCTGCCTCCCAACCCCACGCCCAAGATGAAGCTGGCCGGCCGGGTCTCCAAGGTCCGCCCCGTGGCGTCGGGCGACCGGCTCTTCGTGGCGAGCGAGGGAAAGGTGCTGGCACTCGACGCGGCCAGCGGCGAGACCGCCGCCGAGTTCGGCGGCACGCGCGACCCGCGGGAGCTGCTGCTCGAGGGCGGGCTCCTCATCGTCTCCGACGCGGACTCCATCCGCGCCTTCGATCCGGCCACGCGCAAGTCCGCCTGGGAGATGCCGATCCAGGCCCGCCGCATCGTCGCGGAGGGGGACCACCTCCTGGTCGTCACCGCCACCCACGTGGTGGGGCTCGACCGCGCCACCGGGAAGGAGAAGTGGCGGACGGAGGACGCGGACGCCGCCCTCGCGCTCACCTGCACGGCCCACGGGGACTACCTCGTGCTCGAGAAGTCCACGCTGCGCGACGACCCGGTCGGCTGCGGCATCAAGGTCTATTCCGCGAAGACCGGCGAGCTCCTGTGGACCAAGGACTACAGTCCCGACATGACGCACTACCGCGAGGCGCGCGCCTACTTCGCGCAGGGCCTGCTCTGGCTGCCGATCGACAAGGAGGGCCTCGTCGGGCTCGAGCCGAAGAACGGGTCGGAGCGCAAGCAGTGGAAGACCCGCGGCAAGCACTGCGCCACGCCGGTCGCGACGGAACGCTTCTTCCTGGCGCCGGAATGCGAGTTCACCGATCTCGCCGACGGCACGCAGACGCGGTCGCGGATGTTCAAGAGCGCCTGCCGCCAGCCCTTCATCCCGGCAAACGGGCTGCTCTACACGTTCCCCGTCCAGTGCGAATGCTTCCCGATGCTGCGCGGGACCATGGGCCTCTCCTCCGACAAGCCGGCCGAGCTCGCGGCCGGACCGCGCCTCGAGAAGGGCGCGGCCGCCCCCGCGCCCGCGGCGCTGCTGAAGCCCGCGGAAGGAGAGTGGCCGGTCTACCGGCACGACGCCTGGCGGAGCGGCGCCACGCCCGCCGGCCTGCGCCGCGCCGAGGTCCGCCGCGCGTGGGAGACGAGCGTCGCCTCGCTGCCGGAGGGCCCGCTCGCCACGGAGTGGAAATCGAACCCCTTCGTCCGGGGCCCGCTCACGCCGCCGGTCGCGGCGGGGGGGATGGTCTTCGTCGCGGTGCCGGACCTCCATCGCGTCGCCGCGCTCGACGCGAAGACCGGAAAGACGCTCTGGACCTACACCGCCGGCGGCCGCCTCGACGGCCCGCCCACGATCTTCGAGGACCTCTGCCTCTTCGGCGCCCATGACGGCTGGGTCTATTGCCTTCGGGCCTCGGACGGCCTGCCCGTGTGGCGCCTCCGCGCCGCGCCGCGCGAGGGCCGCATCATGGCCTACGGCCAGATCGAGTCGCCCTGGCCCGTGGTGTCGAGCGTGCTCGTCGACGGCGGCGTCGCCTACGTCGCGGGGGGGCGCCATCCCACGGCGGACGGCGGCGTCCGCGTGCTCGCGATCCGGCCCCGGACGGGCGACCTGGTCTGGGAGAAGACCATCGACAACCTCGACGCGATCAAGGGCTGGTACGGCGGGACGCTGCAGGGGTCGAAGACCAAGGTCGGCGTCGACTTCGAGCCGGTGGACATGCTCGTGCGGGACGGCGACCTGGTCGCCATGTCCCGCTGGCAGTTCTCCCCGGCCACGGGCGACTTCAAGCTGGCGCTCAACGACGTCTCCTACGACGCGCCGGGGGGCCTGGAAGTCCCGCGCGGCCTCTGGGGCTACGGGATCCGCCAGACCAAGATGGTGCAGCCCAAGCCGCCCTCCGCGTTCGGCGAGAAGAAGATCCACACCGGCGTCACGGGCGACGCCGCGATGATCCTCGCGGGCGGGACGCTGATCACGATCACCGCCAAGGGCGACCTGCGCGTGGGCGAAGGGCTCGTGACGCTCGGCGTCGAGCCGGTCTACGACGGCCTCATCGCCGCCTACGGCTCGCTCTTCCTCGCGACGCAGAAGGGGACGCTCGTCTGCATCGAGTGACGGCCCACTTCAGGGCCGCCGCGAGCGTGAGGGCGATCAGCAGGCCTCCCAGGATCAGCACGGTCAGGGACCTGCAGGATCACCATCGCCGCCTCTCCGCCCGCGGCCTTCTCCTCCGCCGTCGAGCAGGCGGTCATCAGGAACGGGATCCGCCCGGCGGCGGCGTGGAAGACCCGGGTCGAAGCTCTCCTCAGGCCCTCCGGTTAGGAGGGGCTCAAGCATCGTTTGGAAAGAACGGGGCTATTTCTTCCCGGCGCGGGCGAGCGCGTCCCGAATCACCCTGAGGACGTCGGGATCCTTCTCCTGGGCCGCGGCGCGCTGGAGCGCCTGGATCGCGTCGGGCGAACTCCACTGATCCAGGATCCACACCGCGGACCGGCGCACTTCCTTCTGGGGATGCGACCCGAGGGCCGCGAGGTCGTCCACGCCCGCGCGGTCCGGGAGCCTTCCCAGGCTCAGGGCCACGCTCCAGTGGGAGGTGTCGTCGATCGCCTCAAGCGTCCTTGCCGCGAGCCGTGCGTATCCGCCATGGACGAAAGGATTCGGGGAGGAGAGCCTCGAGAAGGAAGGGGTGCCGTCGGGAATGATCAATGGGGCGGATTCGCGGGCGTCGAAGACGGTCAACGCGGACGTCGCGGCCACCTTCACGTCCCGGTCCGGATCATCGAGGAGTCTTTCGACATCCGGCCGGTAGGTCTTCTCCGCAAATCGGTGGAGCACCCGGATCGCGCTCCAGCGGACCAGGGGGCTGGAGTCCTTGAGCAGGCGTGCGACGTCGGGCAGGAGATGCCGCGCTTGAAACAGCTCGACCGCCAGCACCGCGTCGGCGCGCACTCCTTCGTCCGCGTGGGAGAGCAGCTTCTCCACATCCCCGACGAGGTGCTTCGCTTCGAATCCCTGGAGCACCTTGAGCGCGCTCCAGCGCAGCAGCGGATCCCGGTCCTCCATGAACTTCGACAGCTCGCGGGCGTAGGTCTTCGCCTTGAAGCGGCCGAGCACGGAGATCGCGGCCCAGCGGACCCGGGCATCCTCGTCTTCGAGGAGACGGACCACCTCCCCGGACGCGGAGGCGGCATCGATCCGGACCAGGGCGAAGG
>JACQFK010000308.1 GCA_016200125.1 Planctomycetota bacterium | reverse complement strand
GGCCGTGGGCGCCGTCACCGTCAACAAGGTGTGCGGCTCGGGCCTGAAGTCGATCATCTTCGGCATCCAGGCCATCAAGACCGGCGACGCCGACATCCTCGTCGCCGGCGGCATGGAGAGCATGTCCAACGCGCCCTTCCTGCTCCCCGAGGCCCGCCGCGGCATGCGCCTGGGCCACGGCAAGGTGGTCGACGTCATGGTCCAGGACGGCCTCTGGGACGTCTACAACGACGTCCACATGGGGACCTGCTGCGAGTACGTGGCGGATCGCTGGAAGCTCACGCGGACCGATCTGGATGCCTTCTCGGCGGAGAGCCACAAGCGGGCGATCGCGGCGGCCAAGGCGGGCCGCTTCAAGCTCGAGACGCTCCCCGTGATCATCCCCGCGGAGAAGAAGACGGTCGACGCCGACGAGGGGCCCCGCGAGGACTCCACGCCCGAGAAGCTCTCCAAGCTCAAGCCCGCCTTCGAGGCCCAGGGCATCGTCACGGCGGGCAACGCCTCCCAGATCAGCGACGGCGCGGCCGCGCTGGTCCTGATGTCCGATCGCGCGCTCAAGGAGACCAAGGCGCAACCCCTGGCGCGCGTCACCGGCTACGCGACCGCGGGCGTCGATCCCAAGTGGGTCCTCGTCTCCACCATCGACGCCGTCCGCAAGTTCGACACGCGCAACCCCTGGAAGGCGGCGGAGGCCGACCTCGTGGAGATCAACGAGGCCTTCGCCGCCTCGACGATTGCGGGGATCCGTGACCTCAAGCTCGACCCCGCGAAGGTGAACGTCCACGGCGGCGGGATCGCGCTCGGCCACCCCATCGGCGCGAGCGGCGCGCGCATCGTGGTGACGCTGCTCCACGCGCTGGCCGACCGCAAGCTGCGCCGCGGCGTGGCCACGCTCTGCATGGGCGGCGGCAACGGGATCGCGCTCGGGGTCGAACGGCCATGACCTTCACGCTCTCGACCGAGGAGGCGCTGATCCAGCAGACCGCCCGGGAGTTCGCGGACAAGGAGCTGGCTCCGCTCGCGCCGAAGATCGACCAGAACGGCGAGATCCCGCGCGCCGTCCTCGAGAAGATGGCCTCGCTCGGCTTCCTGGGGATGCTGACCCCGGAGACCTACGGCGGGGTCGGCCTCACGAACCTCGCGCTAGCGCTCGTCCAGCTCGAGATCAACCGGGCCTGCGCGTCCACGGGCGTGACGATGTCCGTCCACAACTCGCTCTGCCAGAGCCCGCTCCTGAAATTCGGGACCGACGAGCAGAAGCAGAAGTACCTGCCCCGCCTCGCGCGCGGCGAATGGATCGGCGCCTACTCCCTCACGGAGCCGGTGAGCGGCACCGACGCCGCGGCGCTGATCACCACGGCGACGCGCGAGGGCGGCGACTTCGTCATTCGCGGCACCAAGAACTTCGTCACCAACGGCGGCTTCGCCGACCTCTTCATCCTCTTCGCGCGCACGGACCCGCGGCCCGAGGCCAAGCAGACGGGGATCAGCGCCTTCATCGTCGAGCGGAGCTGGAAGGGGCTCACGGTGGGCAAGAACGAGAAGAAAATGGGCATCCGGGGATCGTCCACCACGACGCTCTTCTTCGACGGCTGCCGGGTGCCGGCCGCGAACGTCCTGGGCAAGGAGGGAGACGGCCTCAAGATCGCGCTCAGCACGCTCGACGGCGGCCGCATCGGCATCGCTTCGCAGGCCACGGGGATCGCGATGGCCTGCCTCGACGCGTCGGTGAAGTACGCCAAGGAGCGGAAGCAGTTCGACCGCCCCATCGGCGACTTCCAGGCCATCCAGTGGAAGATCGCCGAGATGGCGACGGACATCGACGCCGCGAAGCTGCTGATCTTCCGGGCCGCGCGGATGCGCGACGCCGGCGAGCCCCACACGAAGGAGGCCTCGATGGCGAAGCTCTTCGCCTCGACCATGGCCAACCGCCATGCCAACCAGGCGGTGCAGATCCACGGCGGGGTGGGCTACATCAAGGACTTCCCCGTCGAACGCTACTTCCGCGACGCCAAGATCACCGAGATCTACGAAGGCACCAGCGAGGTCCAGCGCATCGTCGTGGCACGCAGCCTCTTGAAGTGATTGAGCGATTGAAAACCCAGTCAGACGCAACCTTGCAAACGACCGGCAACTTGATCCCGTTCGAGGGAAGCAGCGAAAGCCTGGCCGCGCCCCTTCAATCGCACTCCCGCGATCACAGGTTCCCGCTGGAGTCTGGCTATGACTGTCCTCCATCATCTCAATAGCCCGATGAATCAATGGCATATGAATTGCGTCTTCCTCCGAGAACGCCGCTTTCTTTGCTGGGGGTGACGCGTGGAAGCTCGGGATTTCCCACCTGAGAAGAAATCTGCACAGCCGGCTCCTCTCTGGAAACGAATCCTGCGGACGGCCCTCACGACGGTCGCGGTCATCTTCGGCATCGGGATCCCCCTGCTCATGATCTTCGAAGACAAGCTCATCTACTTCCCCACCAAGGACGGCGTGGGCGCGAGCCCCGGCGAAGAGGTCTGGCTGACGGCCGCCGACGGCGTCAAGGTCCACGGCTGGTACCTCCCCCATCCCAAGGCCCGGGCCACGATCCTTCACCTCCACGGAAACGCGGGCAACCTGGAGGACCGGCGAGACCTGGTCTGCCGGATGAAGGAGCTCGGGGTCAACGTGATGGCGATCGACTTCCGCGGCTACGGGAAGAGCGAGGGCTCGCCCAACGAGAGCGGCGTCTGCGCCGACTCCCGCGCCGCCTACGACTGGCTGCTCACCAAGAGCACGGCGGACAGGATCGTCATCCACGGGGAATCGCTGGGCGGCGGCCCGGCCTGCGAGCTGGCCGCGAACGTGCCCTGCGGCGGACTCATCGTGCAGTCGGCCTTCACCAGCGCGCGCGACATGGCCCCCCGCGTCCTGCCCTGGTTCCCCCGCTTCCTGGTGCGGACCCGCTTCGACAATCTCGAGAAGGTCGCCCGCATCGCCTGCCGCAAGCTGTTCCTCCACAGCCGGCGGGACGAGATCGTCCCCTTCGAGATGGGCGAGCGGCTCTTCGCCGCCGCGTCGGCGCCCAAGGAGTGCGAGTGGTTCGCGACGGCCGGCCACAACGACCTGTCGATCAGCCACCCGAAGAAGTACTACTCGCGGCTGGAGCAGTTCCTCGAGCCGTTTGGGAAATGACCGCGAGGGAGAGCAGCGCCCCGATGTAGTTGTCGTGGATGAAGCGGCCGAAGAAGAGCACCGCGAAGATCGCCGCCGCCGACCACAGGAACATCCCGCCGCCCGTCGGCTCCTTCTTCAAGCTGCGGAACCCGTAGACGAGGCAGGGGACGTAGGCCGCGGCCTGGAAGATCGAGAACGGGAAGTAGGCGGCGTCGGACTTCACCCAACCCAGCGCGAGGACCAGGTTCGCGAAGCCCAGCCCCCCGGGCCCGCGGATCAGGAAGGGATGGGCCCCCAGCCCCGCCGGAGCCCCGATGAGATCGTTGACGAAGGAAGACGGGTCGGCGACCAGGAAGGGCAGCGAGGTGAAGAAGAGCGGGGCCAGCAGGAGGCCGAGGCAGAGAGGCCATTCGCGCCGGTGGACGAAGGCGACGAAGGGGACCATCGGCAGGAGCAGGGTCTTGGTCGCGATCGCCAGCCCGAGCAGGAGGTGGCCGTAGCGGGCCTGCCCGGTTTCGTAGGCCATCCAGGCCGCGGCGGCCCAGAAGAGCATCGCGACGTCGTTGCGTCCCTCGACCACGAAGGGCGCCACCCAGGGATTCAGGACGATGAGCGCCGCCAAGCCCACCCGGTGGGGATGCTCCTTGAGGTAGTGCCAGACGATCCCCAGGAACCCGAGGAAGAACGGCAGGACGATGAGGCGCTGGTCGTAGAACCGGTCGCCCAGGCGGTCCACGTCCTCGGGCATCTTCCAGAGGATCTTCCGCGACAGCATCTCGACCGGCACGGAGAAATAGAGCATCAGCGGCGGATAGACGAAGTGGTGCACGGCGGGATTGTCCTTCCAGCCGTTCCAGAGGGGCAGCGAAGTCTTGCTGAAATCCTCCTTGTAGGGATTCCGATGCTGCCGGACCATCCGGATGGCTTCCTCGAACTGCACCACGGAGTCGTGGCACCAGGTCTGCGGCGCGGTCCAGGCGCGGTAGTGCATCTGGAGGCCGCAGGGGACGAGGATCATGAAGAAGGCGACGCCGCCGAGGGCCCAGCGCTGGCAGCGGGGCCACGCGAGCGCGGCGGCCGCGAGTCCCAGGCCGACCGCCCGGGCCGTCCAGAACAGATAGGCCGATTTCCCGGGCAGCGGCTCCACCAGCGGCGAGGCGAGCGCCATCGCGCAGAGGAGCAGCGCCAGTCCGTTCAGCCGGGGCGCGGAGATCTCGCGGAAGGGCGCGGTCATTTCTTGCCGAAGCCTCGCGGCTTGTAGGTCCGGATGAAGCGGATCAGGTCCTGGTAGATGTTGTGGTACCCGAAGGCCTCCATCTCCTGCAGCGCCTCGTCGGCCGTCCAGCCGTCGATCTCCAGCCGGTAGACCGCCGCCATCGTGCCCGTCCGGTCCTTCCCGAACGCGCAGTGGATGTAGACGGGCTGCCGCGCGGGATCGAGCACGACCTCGAAGAACCTCTTCAGTTCCTCATCGTTCGGCGGCACCGATCCGAGATCCGCCCGGAGCGGGATCTCGACCGGGGTCAACCCCGCCGCCTCAACCTGCTTCTTCGTGGAATGGAAGGAGCGGAAGTCGATCACGGTCTTCACACCCATCGCCTTGAGCTGCCTGAAACCTTCCTCGGTGGGCTGGGCGCCGCGGTAGAGGTTGGGATTCATCCGGGCGAAATTCTCGAGGCCGGGGACGTCGGGGATCCTCTGCGCGATCGCCCTGTGCGTCGTCGTGCCGTTGACCTTCTTCTGCGCGTCCGCATCGCCGCATCCCGCGAGGAGGCAGAGCGCCCAGGCGAGCCTCATCCTCATTTCCCCATCATACCACGCCTCTGGCGCGCCACCTCCGCCATCGCGACCGCCGCCGCGTGGGTGAGCGACAGCGACGGCGCCCCCGCGCGGGTCGGGATCGACACCCGGGAGTCGCAGCGGTCGCGGACGGCCGCCGACAGGCCGCGCTTCTCGCCGCCGATCGCCAGCGCCAGCGGGCGCGTCAGGTCCTCGTCGTAGATCGCCTTCTTCGAGTCCGCCGTGCAGCCGATGAGGACCAGCCCCGGCGGAGCCTCCTCGGCGATCACGACCGGCAGCCGCTCGTAGGCCCCCGAGGAGGCGCGCGAGACGTCGCCACCGTCGAAATCCCAGGCCCGGCGCCGCAGGATCACCGCCTGGACGCCGAAGGCCTCCGCCGACCGGATCGCGTACCCGAGGTTGCGGCCGTCGTCGACGCCGTCGAGGAAGAGGACGAAGTCCATCTTCTCGGGCAGCGTCGACGGCGGCAGCGGCTCGGCGAGCACGAGGACCCCCCCGTGGGTCTTTCCGTGCGCCTGCGCGTCGAGGGCCTCCTCGCGGACCCGGCGGACCGTCACCCCGCGCGCGGCGGCGGCGTCGAGGAGGTCGCGGATCGAGTCGTCCTTGATGCCCTGCCGCAGCAGGAGCGCCTCGAACTTCCGGCGTCCCGCCAGCAGGGCGGCCAGAGCGCAGATCCGACCCTCGAGCAACTCCATCAGATCAATTCCAAACGGCTCCCCCCGGAGGAAACACAGGGGGGGAGCTCACCTTCGGTTTTCGCCTCATTGCGTCATCGGTTCCGCGGCGCGGATGGCTTCGACCACGGCGGCATGAGTCTCCGCACGGCGCAGCCGTTCGACCACGTACTCGCTGTCGATCAGGCCGCAAATGCGGGCCAGGAGCCGCACCTGCACGCGGGGCGAGCCGGACGCGGTGAGCAGGACGAACAGGAAATGCGCCTTGTCCTCCCGGCCCTTGATCGGGATCCCGGCGTCGGAGCGGGCAAAGAGGAGCGCCGGCTTGTCCAGCCCCTCGAGCCGCGCGTGCGGGATCGCCAGGCCGTTGCCGAGGTAGGTGCTCATCGCCCGCTCGCGCTCGAGGACCGCCTTCACGATCCGCTCGACGGGAAGGGGCAGCTCCGACGACGCCACGCGTCCGAAGACCTGGCCGATCGCCTCCTCCAGGCTCGACCCGTCGACGCCCAGCACGACGCGGCCGGGCGTGAGCGCGTCGGCCATGAAGATCCTCGGCTCCGACTCGAACTCGTCCTCGATGTTGCCGACGACCTCCTCGATGATGTCCTCGAGGCTGATGATGCCGGTCCACTTCCCCTCGGTGTTCTTCACGATCGCCAGGTGGCCGCGCTGGCGCTGGAAGTCGCCGAGCAGGCCCTCGAGCGGCACGTCCTCGTGAACGGTGAGATAGGGCCGCGCGAGCTTCTTCAGGTCCGCCACCGCCATCTTCTCGGGCCCCTCGAAGAGCAGGTCCTTCACGTGGATGATGCCGAGAGGCATCACGGCGTCCCCCAGGAGGGGATAGCGGGAGAGCCGCGAATCGCGGATGACCTTGAAGTTCTCCTCCCAGGGCGCGCCGGCGCGCAGCGCCTTGACCCCGTCGCGTCCGCGCATCGCGTCCCGCACCTTGACGTCCCCGAGGTCGAAGATGTTCTCGAGGAACAGCAGGCGGCGGAACGACATCATCCCAGTGCTCTGCAACTGGGCGAGGATGATGCGGAGCTCGTCCTCGGAATGCTCGGTCTCCTTGACCGGGTCGCGGATGCCGATGAGGCGCAGGATGGCCTTGGTGGAGCCGCTGAGGAGCACGAGGGGAACGAGGAAGACGTAGCGCCAGAACCTCATGGGGTGCGCGATGAACAGCGCCGCCCCTTCGGTCCGCCGCAAGGCGAACATCTTGGGAACCTGCTCGCCGACGACAACATGCAGGGCGGAGGCCAGAAAGAGCGCGGCGAAGCTGGCGACCGTGTGGGCCCAGCCGGCCGACGCGCCCGTCAGGTACACGAACAGGTGGGCGATCCCCGGCTCGTTCACCATGCCCAGGCCGACGCTGGCGACGGTGATGCCGACCTGGCACACGGACAGGTACTCGTCCAGCCGGCTCTGGAGGTGCTGGACCACCTTCGCCCGCAGGTTGCCCTCGCCTACCAGCTGCTCCACGCGCGAGGGGCGGAGCTTGATGATCGCGAATTCCGCGAGGACGAAGAAGGCATTGAGCAGGAGGAGGAACCCGGCCAGGAGAAGATACAGCGCGATGGTCGTCACGGGCACCCTTTTACCCGATCGACTCCGAAATGGCGAGGATCACGATGCTGGCCGGGGGGACCGGCGGAAGTTAATCTGGCCCCATGGCGCGCAGCTGCCTCCTGATCGGCCTGGGCCAGGTCCGGGTCGCGATGGGCGATAAGTCTGCCAACCTGGGCGAGCTTTACCACTGCATCGAGGAGGCTGCGGCGTCGAAGTGCGACGTCGTCGCCCTCCCCGAATGCTCGCTGGCGGGCTGGCTGAGCTCGTCGGCCCGCAGCGCCGCGGAGGTGATCCCCGGCCCGCTCACCCAGACCTTCAAGGAGGCCGCGAAGCGCCACCGCCTGGCCATCGTCGTCGGCCTCGAGGAGCGCGAAGGCGGCCGCCTCTACAACAGCGCGGTGATGTTCGACCGCGACGGCGAGATCCTGGCGCGCCACCGCAAGATCAACGAGCTCGAGATCGGCCTGGAGGTCTACTCGCGCGGCACCTCGCTCAACGTCTTCGACTTCGAAGGCCGCACGATGGCGCTGGACATCTGCGCCGACAGCTGGACCCCGGTGATCACCGACGCCCTCTACGACCTGGGCGCGCGCCTGATCATCTCCCCCTCGGCCTGGGCCGTGGAGCCCGGCGGCGAGGCGACGAACATCGCCTGGATCCGCGAGACCTACCGGCTGCGCACGGCGGGCCGGGATCTCTACATCGTCTCGCCGAACGGCGTGGGCCCGGTGACGGAGGGTCCCTGGAAGGGGCGCCTGCTGCAGGGCAACAGCCTGGTGACCGGCCCCAACGGCGAAGGCCTGCTCAAAGGGCCGACGAACGAGCCGGCCCTGTTGACGTTCAGGCTCCCGGGTTAGTAGCCCGCTTTCTTGTCCACCACGTTGATCAGGGGCTCCCCTGCGGCAAATCTCTTCATATTCTCGATGAAGAGCTGACGAGTCCGGAACCGCGTGCCCGGCGACTGCCCCGAGACGTGCGGGGTGAGGATCACGTTGGACATCTTCCAGAGCGCGTGGTCGGGGGGCAGCGGCTCGGGCTCGGTGACGTCGAGGCCCGCGCCCCGCAGCTTCTTGGACTGGAGCGCCGAGGCGAGCGCGGCGGAGTCGACCATTTTGCCCCGCGCGATGTTGATCAGGAAGGAGCCCTCCTTCATCAGGGCGATGCGGTCGCTGCCGAAGAGCGCCCGGGTGTCGGGCGTGAGCGGGGCCGCGAGCACGACGACGTCGGCCGCCGGGAGCAGCGCGTTGAGCTTGTCGGGCTTCTCCAGCCGCGCGACGTAGGCCGGGCAGGCCATGTCCTTGGGGTCGGTCGCGAGGACCTTCATGCCGAAGGCGTGGGCGCGCTTCGCCGTTTCGCCGCCGTTGCCGCCCAGGCCCACGACGAGCAGCGTCTTCCCGAGCAGCTCGCTCTGGAAGGGCGCCTGGTCGCCCTTGCCCCAGGTCCCCGTCTTCATCAGGTCCTGGTAGTGCGGCAGGCTCCGGTAGAGCGACAGCATCATCCCCATCACGTGGTCGGAGATGGGCGGCCCGTACATCGTCCGCATGTTGGTCAGCACGACCTGCTCGTTGTTCTGCAGCTCGGAGATGAACGTGATCTGCTCCACGCCCGCGCTGAACTGCTGCACCCAGCGCAGCTTCTTCGCCTCCCGCAGGAACTCCGGGGTGACGAAGTTGCCCGCGCAGCCGTCGACTTCCGGCGCCAGGCGCAGCGCCTCGTCCTTGTCCTTCGCGACGACGATTTCAACGTTCGGCGCGACCTCCTTGAAGGCCGCCCGGTCCTCGGGCGAGACGGCGCCGAGCAGGAACCTCAGCTTCGGCTCCTTGCCCTTCTCCACCGGGATCGCGACGGCCGAGCGGCCCGGCTGGTTCAGGTCGCCCGTGGCCCAGTTGAGGGGACCGCGCGTCATCTCGCGGTAGACGTGCGAGATGTTCTCCTCGCTCATCTTCTTCTCGCCCGTCCACTGCCTCCACATGGGGACGTCGACGTTCGCCTTCGCTTCCGCGAGCGTCTTCCCGTCGCGGATCTGGGCGGCGACCTGGGCCCGCAGTTCGATGAAGTACTGCTTCTGGGTCTGGAGCAGGTCGCGCTTCGCCACCGCCCCGTGGGCGGGAACGACCACGTCGGGCTCGAGCGACTGCACCTGCGTCAGCACCTCGATCCAGCTGGCGGTGTCGGAGTCGCCGCAATAGTTGAAAGGGCCGTTCACGCAGGAGTCGCCGGTGAAGACCATCTTCTCCTTGGGCAGGTAGATGAAGATGCAGCCCGTGGTGTGGGCCTGGCCGAAGTAGTAGACCTCGGCGCGCCGATTCCCGTCGTCGAGGATGAACTTGTCCGTGAAGGTCAGGCTCGGCGCCGTCGGCTTGTACTTCGCGTAGACGGGGTCCTTCTCGGCGGTCTTGAGGTAGCCCTCGAGGTTCCGCGCCAGGAACTCCTTCCGCGCGTTCTCGTGGGCGACGATCGTGGTCCCCTCCTTCGCGAAGGCGCCCGTTCCCAGCGCGTGGTCGCCGTGGTAATGGGTCAGGAAGGCGTAGCGGATCGGCTTGTTGTTCGTGGTCGCCTTGATGTTGCGGATCGCCTCCTCCGCGCCCTGCGGGAAGGCGGTGTCGATCACGGCGACGTAGTCCGAGAATTCGATCCACGCGACATTCGAGCCGAGCCAGCTGGGCTTGCCGATGTCGTTGTGCTGCTCGAACCAGATGCCGTCGCCGATCTTGAGGGGCTTCGCCCCCGGGGTCTTCTCGGCCTGCGAGGCGGCAAGCGCGGTGACGACGGCCATCGAGAGGATCAGGGTGAGAGATCGTTTCATGGCAAAGTCCTCAATTCAGGGAACAGTGAGTTCTAGCGATTCGCCCCCGGCCTGTCT
>JACQFK010000307.1 GCA_016200125.1 Planctomycetota bacterium | reverse complement strand
TCTTCGCGCCGGCCGATAGGACGGCCAGCGCGCGGCTGGCCCACTCCCTCAACGTCTCGGATCTCACCGCGACGCTGCTGGTCAACCGCGGCGTGCGCGAGCCGGCCGACGCCCGGGGCTTCCTCAAGCCGGAGCTTTCGGCGCTCATCAACCCTGAGAAGTTCAACGATATGCCCCGCGCGGTCGACCGCCTCGAGGCGGCGGTCCGCGGCCGGGAAAAGGTCGCGATCTTCGGCGACTACGACGTCGACGGCACCTCGGGCACGGCGATCCTGATCAAGCTCTTCGCGCTGCTGGGGGTGCCCTTCACCTACCGCGTCCCCCACCGCGTCAGGGACGGCTACGGGCTCAACGCCGCGGCCGTCGAGGCCTTCGCCGCCGAGGGGGCGAAGGTGCTGGTCACCATCGACTGCGGGACCAACGACGTCGAGGAGATCGCCCTCGCCCGGAAGCTGGGGATGGACGCGCTGATCCTCGACCACCACGAGCCGGGCGCGGCGCTGCCGGACGCCACGGCGATCATCAACCCGAAGCTGCGCGACTCGACCTACGGGTTCACGGGGATCTGCTCGGCGGGGATCTCCTTCAAGGTCGCCTGGGCGCTGGCCGACCGAGTGGGCGCGAAGCAGCGTCCCGGCTTCGAGGGCTTCATCCTCGACGCCATGGGGCTCGCGGCGCTGGGGACGATCGCCGACGTCTGCCCCCTCATCGGGGAGAACCGCATCTACGTCCGCTACGGCCTGGACGCGCTGCGCGCCTGCCGGGGCAAGGGTCTTCGCTCCCTGCTGGAGCTGGCGCGGCTCGAGGGGAAGGTGATCGAGACCTTCGACGTCAGCTTCAAGCTGGCGCCGCGGCTCAACGCGCTGGGACGCATCGGGACCGCGATGGACTGCATCGACCTGCTGGTCAGCGACGACGAGAAGCGCATCGGCGAGATCCTCTCCCTGCTCGAGAAGTCCAACCGCCACCGCAAGGGGATCGAGGACGAGATGTTCGAGCAGGCCCTCTCGCAGGTGGAGTCCGAGGGCGGCCCCGGGGCGGCGATCATCCTCGCGGACGCGCGCTGGCACGTCGGCGTGGTGGGCATCGTCGCGGCGCGGCTCGTCGACCGCTTCTACCGGCCCTCCTTCGTGATGGCGATCGACGAGAGCGGCGTGGCGCGCGGCTCGGCGCGGTCGATCGGCGGCCTGGCGCTGCACGAGGCGCTCGAGAGCTGCGCGGAGCACCTGATCACCCACGGGGGCCACGCGATGGCCGCCGGCCTGTCGCTCAAGGCGGAGCATCTCGAGGCCTTCCGCCGCAAGATGGACCGCCACGTCGGCCGGATGCTGACGGCGGAAAACCTGACGCCGAAGCTCGAGGTCGACGACGAGGTCCCCATCGGCGCGGTGACGCGGCCGGTGGTGCGCGAGCTGGAGCGCCTGGCCCCGCACGGCCCGGGCAACCCCGTGCCGCTGCTCGTCTCCTCGCACGTCAAAGTGGCCGGCGAGCCGCGCCTCATGGGCAAGAAGAACGACCACCTGTCCCTCTACCTCCAGCAGGACGGAAAGTCGATCCGCGCCGTCGGCTTCGGCATGGGCGATCTTCTCGAGCCGCTCAAGCGGGCGCGCTCGGTCTCCGTCGCGTTCACCCGGCAACGGGCGCTACGACGTCGGCGAGCCCTTCAAGGACCTGAACGGGAACGGGAAGTGGGATCCGATCTGGCTGGCCGGATTCTCGCAGGCGCGCGCCGCCTACTCCGTCCATGATCCCGTCTGGGCGAGGGCGGTCCTCTTCGAGCTGAACGGCGTGCGAGCGATCCTCATCGCCTGCGACGTGGTCGGCTACCTCCATCCACGGGTGCTGAAGCTGCGGGAGAAGATCGAGGGGATCGACCACGTCATCTTCGCGTCGACCCACTGCCACAGCGCGCCCGACACCGTGGGCCTCTGGGGGCCCTTTCCGGGGATCAGCGGGCTGTCGGAGGCCTACCTCCAGCAGTTCGAGGCGGGGATCGTCGAGTGCGCGAAGAAGGCCCTGGCGTCGCGCGTGCCGGCGACGCTGGCGGCGGGCGCGGCGCACGTGGAGGGCGTCTGCAAGGACATCCGGAAGCCCGACCTCCGCAACGAGACGGCGGCCTCCCTCGTCGCGCGCGACCGGGCGGGCAGGGCGGTGGCGGTGCTGGTCAATTTCGCGATGCACCCCGAGGGCATGGGCTCGAAGAACCGCGCGGTGAGCAGCGACTACGTGCACTACCTGCGCGAGGCCGTCGAGCGCGACTTTCCCGGCGCGGTCGCGGTCTTCATCAGCGGGGACCTGGGGGGGATGCAGACGCCGGACGTGAAGGAGAAGACCTGGGCGGAGGTCCAGCGCTGCGGGGAGACGATCGCGGCGCGGGCGAAGGAGTCGCTGGCCTCGGCGCCGCCGATCGCGGTGTCCGAGCTGAAGTTCGAGGCGGAGCGGGTCGAGTTTCCGCTGCGCAACCTCAACTTCCTCAAGGCCCACCAGGCGGGGATGCTGGGGCGGGACGTCGGGTGGACGCTGCGCGAGGTGAAGGGGGAGTA
Source organism: Planctomycetota bacterium (assembly GCA_016200125.1). The sequence goes on along the minus strand of JACQFK010000307.1, from coordinate 5,145 downwards.
CCTGCTCCGGTCCGAGGTCTGCGCGCTCCGGCTGGGCGAGATCCTCTTCGTCACGGTGCCCGGCGAGGCGCTGCCGGAGGTGGGGAAGGAGGTTTTCGCCCTGATGAACGCGAGGCACAAGTTCCTGGTGGGGCTGGGACAGGACGAGGTTGGATATATCTTGCCGAAAGCGGATTTTGATCCTAAAAAATACGAGGAATCCATGTCGCTGGGTCCGGAGACGGCCCCCACGCTCCTGGATGCGTTGAAAAAACTTCTCAAAGGGTTCTAATGGCCAAGTACGACTATCGGGGCATCATCCACTGCCACTCGACCTATTCCGACGGCACGGGCGACATGGAGGAGATCGCGAAGGCGGCGAACGACGCGGGCCTGGACTTCGTGATGATGACCGATCACGACCAGATGAAGCCCCTCGAGGACGGCCAGGAGAAGTGGGCCGGCAGCTCGCTGATCATCTGCGGCACCGAGATCACCCCCGACAAGAACCACTACATCGTCTTCGGCGAGAAGAAGCTCAAGGACGTCGACAAGCTCCGCAGCCTCAAGCCCCAGGAGGTCATCGACGCCGTCAACGCGCAGGGCTGGTTCGGCTTCATCGCCCATCCCGACCACATCGGCACCGCGAAATTCGGCATCCCCAGCTACAAGTGGGAGGACTGGGGCGTCAGCCACTTCACCGGGATGGGCCTCTGGGACCTCATGACCGACTGGCAGAGCCAGCTCGACCGCGAGGACGTTTCGATGGAGGTCTACACCGAGTTCGAGGACTGGCTCTCCGGTCCGCGCATCGAGACGCTCAAGCGCTGGGACCAGCTCAACGCCAAGGGCAAGGTCGTCGGCATCGGCGAGATCGACAACCACAAGTACAAGAAGGACTACAACGGGCAGACGCTCGAGATCTTCCCCTACGAGACCGCGTTCAAGACCGTGACGAACCACATCCTGCTCGACAAGCCGCTCGAGAAGGACTTCAAGAAGGCGAAGAAGCAGGTGCTCGAGGCCGTGAAGCACGGCGCGCTCTACGTCTCCTTCGACTGGTGGGACGATCCCACCGACTTCTCCTTCGAGATCGACAACGGCAAGAAGATCGCCGGCATGGGCGACACGATCGAGCTGGGCGAGAAGACCGAGCTGGTCGCCAGCTTCCCCCAGGAGGCGCTGCTCAACGTCTACAAGAACGGCGAGTCGATCCTCGAGGAGGAGGGCGACGAGATCCTGGTGGACCTGACCGAGCCGGGCGCCTACCGGGTCGAGGCGATGCGCAACGACATCGTCTGGATCCTGTCGAACAACATCTTCGTCACCGCGGCGAAGTAGGTACTAGGGACCAGGTACGAAGTACCAGGGATCCCCCGACATTCAAGACCACTCGTGGCACTTGGTCCCTGGTTCCTAGTCCTGGTACTTGAGGCTCATGACCCACTCGCGCCAGATCGGGTCGAGCTCGGCGGGCTTGCGGCCGGTGGCCTTCTCGAAGGCGAGCGCGCCCGTGGGGTCCTCCTTCGCGGTCGCCTTGAAGTGCTGGAAGAAGGGGATGAGCTGCTTCTTCTCCTGCAGGTAGAGGCAGAGGTAGCGCGCCGTCGCGTAGTTCACCCCGCGGTCGTCCTCGCCGTAGAACTGCTCGGTCGTCGTCTTCATCAGGTCGGCCAGCGGGACGCCCTTGCCGATCTTCAGCATCTGCTTGAGCTTCGGCAGGCGCCAGTTGACGAAGCCGACCATCTTGCCGCCGCGCTCGCCGGACTCCTCGAAGAGCGACGCGAAGCCCTCGTTGAACCAGCTGGGCACGCCGGGGAAGTCCTCGGCGAGCAGCGGATGGACGAGCTCGTGGGCCAGCGTGCCGGTCCCCGTCAGGATGTTCATCACCATCTTCCGCTCGCGCGACATGTAGAATCCGTAGGGGGTCGAGGGCGGCTTCTCGTAGGTCGAGCGGCAGTAGCGGTCGTAGCTGCCCTTGTCCTTGAACAGATAGACCCGGATGGGCTTCTCGGGCCGGCGGCTGAAATAGTCCTCGTAGAGGTAGCGGAAGACCCGGGTGATCGTCGCCTTGTACTGGATGAATCTCTGGGGCGTGTCGTTCGAGGCGACGAAGAAGTAGTCCTCGACGCGCTCGACCTGCGTGTCGTCGCCCAGCTCGCGGCGGATCTCGTCGCAGACGCGGAGGGTCTCCTCCTCGGTGCGGGGGAGGTCCTGCATGTACTGCGGAACGGAGGTGTCGAAGCCGCAACCTGCGGCCAGCAGGATCAGGACCGATCCGATGGCAGTTCTCATCTCGCCCCTCTAACCAGACGGTCGTCAGCGCCCGGTATGCTTCATTATACCGCGAGGGCGGCCTGAAGGGCGTCCCACCAGCGGGGAAAAACGGCGTGGACGGAATAGCGCTCCTCCACCCGGGCCCGGGCCGCCGCGCCGTCCCGGGCGAAGGCCCGCTCCAGGCCCGCCTCCCAGTCTTCGGTGACCGCCCCGGTGTCGCCCAGGATCTCGGCGTTGACGCCCACGGGGGAGGCGACGCAGGGGAGCCCGCAGGCCATGTACTGGAGCAGCTTGAAGCCGCACTTGCCCCGCGTCCACTCCTCGTCCGGAAGGGGCATGATGCCGACCGCGGCCGTGCGCAGCGCCTCGACCTCCGAGGCCGGGCTCCAGGGGACGAACTCGCAGTCGAAGGCGGGCTTCCGGTCGCAGATGACGCGCAGCGGCTGCCTGATCCGCGGACGGATCGCCTCCAGGTACTTCAGGTTCTCGCCGCTGCCGGTCCAGACGACGGTCTTCCCGTCGCGCGCGCCGGGCGTGTAGCGGTCGGTGTCGATCGGCGTGGGGACCACGCTGACGCGGTCCGTGTGCTGCCGCGCGAAGGCGGCGAGGGTCTCGTTGCCGACGATGACCCGGGTGGCGCGGCGGCAGATCTCGGCGATCGCCTCGGGGTGGCGCAGGTGGATCGCGTCGTCGAAGTCGAAGACCGACCGCGGGGCCAGCTTCATCGCGAGCTTTTCGAGCTTCGGCGCCCAGGAGACGATCAGCTCGCGCTCGAGGTAGACCAGGTCGTGGAGCGGCCCGCGGGCGATCGCGCTGAGGCGGCTGAAGAGCTTGCCGGCCGTGAGGAGCAGGCCCAGCGGCCGGCCGCCGAAGCGGAAGTCGCGCTGAGTGAGGTCCTTCGGGGGGCGGCAGGGCGAGACGCTCGGCCGGGCGACCTCACGGAGCCGCGGCAGGTACTGGTTCACGCGGAAGCGGCTCGAGGGGACGTCGCGGCCCGACGTCAGGAAGAGGATCTTGGGCTTGCTCATCCCAGGTGGACCAGGAGCAGCTGGATATCGGCGGGGGTGACGCCGGCGATGCGCGCCGCCTGGCCGACCGACGCGGGCCGGATCCGCTTGAGCTTCTCCCGCGCCTCGTTGCGCAGGTGCTTCAGGTGGTCGTAGTTGAACTTGTCGGGGATGACCTTGCCCTCCAGGCGGCGGAACTTCTCGACCTCGCCGGCCTGGCGCTCGATGTAGCCCTCGTACTTGAGGCCGATCTCGACCTGCCCGGCGACCTCCGGCGGCAGGCCGGCCATGACGTCGCCGATGGAGACGTCCTGGCGCCGCAGGACCGCGTCCTTGCCCGACTTCCGGAGCGTAGCGATCGCGCTGCGGATCGCGGTTTCGCGGGCGTCGAAGGCGGCCCGGTCCTGGAGGAGCCCGAAGTCGAACGCGTAGGGCATGAGGCGGCGGTCGGCGTTGTCGGTCCGCAGGAGCAGGCGGTACTCGGCGCGCGAGGTGAACATCCGGTAGGGCTCGCGGTGCTCGAGGCGGATGAGGTCGTCGATCATGACCCCGATGTAGGCCTCGTCGCGGCGGAGGACGAAGGGGGGCCGCCCCTGGAGCTTGAGGGCCGCGTTGATGCCCGCGACGAGCCCCTGGCCGCCCGCCTCCTCGTAGCCGCTCGTGCCGTTGATCTGGCCGGCGAAGTAGAGGCCGCCGTAGCGATGGGTCTCGAGCGTCGGCCGCAGCTGGTGGGGCGGCGCGTAGTCGTACTCGACCGCGTAGCCGTAGCGGAGGAATTCGGCCTTCTCGAGGCCGGGGATCGTGTGGATGAAGGCCTCCTGGACGTCAGGCGGCGTGGAGGTCGAGACGCCGTTCACGTAGATCGACTCCCCCGCGAGCGTCTCGGGCTCGAGGAAGATCTGGTGCCGCGTCTTCTCGCGGAAGCGGACGACCTTGTCCTCGATGCTCGGGCAGTAGCGGGGCCCGACCGACGTGATCTGGCCGCTGTACATCGGGGCGCGGTGGAGGTTCGCGCGGATGATCTCGTGGGTCGTCTCGCTGGTGTGGGTGATCCAGCAGACCACCTGGGGCTGCGGGAGGCTCGTCGTGAAGTGGGAGAAAGGGACGGGGACCGCGTCGCCGGCCTGGACCTTGGTCTTCTCGAAGTCGATGGAGCTGCGCTTGAGCCGCGCGGGGGTGCCCGTCTTGAGCCGGCCGATCTCGAAGCCGATCCGACGGAGGTTCTCGCTGAGGTTCTCGGCGGAGGGCTCGTGGATGCGGCCGCCCTCGCGCTTCAGTTCGCCGCAGTGCTGGACCGCCTTGAGGAAGGTCCCCGTGGTGAGGATGACGGCCTTCGCCCGGTAGTCCCCCTTCCGGCCCCGGACGCCGGCGACCCGGTCGCCGTCCACGAGCACTTCCTCGGCCGTGTCCTCGACCATCGTGATCCGCGGCCCGGTCGAGAGGACCCGGGTCATGTACTGCTCGTAGAGGAGCTTGTCGCACTGGGCGCGGGGCGACCGCACGGCGGGGCCCTTGCTGGTGTTGAGCATCCGGAACTGGATGCCGGTGGCGTCGGTGGCCTTGGCCATCTCGCCGCCGAGCGCGTCGATCTCTCGGACGATCTGCCCCTTGGCGAGCCCGCCCATCGCGGGGTTGCAGGACATGCGGCCCGTGGCCTCGATCTTGAGCGTGAGGACGAGGGTCGGGTGGCCCATGCGGGCGCAGGCGAGCGCGGCCTCGATCCCGGCGTGGCCGGCGCCGACCACGATCACGTCATGCATCGCCGAAAATTGTACCGGAGAAGCCCGGGGCTGGGAAGAGCGTGCGAACCCGCGCGCTCAGTCCGGCAGAGGGGTCTCGGTCTCGATGCTGTACGCCTCGAGCCAGGCGCGCTCCCCGGGGCGCA
>JACQFK010000306.1 GCA_016200125.1 Planctomycetota bacterium | reverse complement strand
GGAGTTCAGAGGCGCGCTCCGCGACGGCGCCGCCCGCGGCGTCCGCATCGCCGCGGACTGGAAGGAAGCCCCGCCGCAGCTCGTCTGGAAAGAGCGGGTCGGCCCCGGCTGGTCGAGCATCATTGTCGTCGACCGCTTCCTCGTCACCCAGGAGCAGCGCGGCGACTCGGAGGCGGTGGTCTGCTACGACGCGGAGACCGGCCAGGAGCTCTGGAGCCATCGGAACGCCGCCCGCTTCGAGGAGGGCATCGCGGGCCCCGGTCCGCGCGCGACCCCGACCTTCCGCGAGGGGCGGATCTACTCGCTGGGCGCGAAGGGCCATCTCGCCTGCCTCGAGGCGGCGACCGGAAAGCCCGTCTGGTCGAAGGAGCTCGCCCCGGAAGCGCCGGCGCCCCAGTGGGGCTGCTCGGCGTCCCCCCTGATCGCGGACGGAAAGATCGTCGTCTTCGTCGGCGGCTCCTCCGCGAAAGGCGTCCTCGCGTTCGATGCGGCGACCGGCGCGCCCGCCTGGTCGCGCGAGGGCGGCAAGGAAAGCTACAGCTCCGCCCAGCTCGTCGCGCTGCGCGGCAAGGCGCAGATCGTGATGCAGGACAACCGGCGGATGGCCGGGCTGTCCGTCTCCGACGGGGCGGTCCTCTGGGAGCGGCCCGGCGAAGGCGAATCGATCATCCCGATGATCCAGCCCCATCCCCTGGAGGACGGCTCGCTGCTCGTCTCCTCGGGGCAGGACCTCGCCCTGCTCGACCTCCAGGAAAACGGCGGGAAGTGGAACGTCACGGAGAAGTGGACGACGAAGCGCTTCAAGCCGACCTTCAACGACATCGTCGTCCACGGCGGACACGCGTTCGGCCTCGACGGCGGCTTCCTGAGCTGCGTCGACCTCCGGAACGGAGAGCGGGTCTGGAAGAAGGGGCGCTACGGCTCCGGGCAGCTGCTGCTTCTCGCGGACCAGGGCCTGCTGCTCGTCCTGTCGGAGACGGGCGAGCTCGCGCTCGTCGACGCCCGCCCTCAGGAGCCGGGCGAGGCCTTCCGCTTCCAGGCGCTCGAGGGAAAGACCTGGAACCATCCGGCGCTCGCGGGGGACCGCGTCTACGTGCGGAACGCGACCGAGATGGCCTGCTACCGGCTCCGCGCGCTCAAGACTCCTTGAGGCTCGACGCTAGGGGCCGCCGGGGCTGAGCCCGTTGATGAGGGCGTTGGCCAGGTTGATGAGGTTCAGGGCGTTCGCCGGACTCAGCGCGAGCGGCAGCGCATTCTGGAACTTGTTGACGTACGCGATGAACGACCTCAGCAACGTCACCGAGGCGCCCGGCCGGTTCTGGAACAGCCGCGCGGCCGCCTGGTCCACGACCTGGAGCAGCAGTTTGCCGTAGGTCGCGGAAAGCTGGCCGGGGATCAGCGCGGTCACCGCGGCCAGCAGGGCGTCGAAGGTGCTTCCGTCCCAGAATTTCCAGGTCAGGACGTCCTGCTCGGCGGCCAGTCCGCCCGTCGCCCCGGTGAATCCCACGTGGGCGGTGCCGCCGCCGATCACGAGCGGGATGTTGATGACGTAGGACTGGGAGAGCGAGACGTTGGTGGCGGTGTCCGTGATCGTGACCTGCAGCGTGGTGCCGTCGTAACCCAGGTCCGCGCGGAACACGTGGTGGCTGTGGAAGTCCAGCGTCGGATTGAGATAGGTCTCCGGCGCGAAGGGCCCCGCCCCGTTCGTGTAGATTCCCGTGATGGAAGGGACGGAGAAGCCGTCGTAGATGTCGAATTTGACGCATACGCTGTTGGGGATGCCCTCGTAGGCCAGCGAGCCGCCCAGGAGTCCCAGCGCGCCCGTGCCCGCCCGCTGTACCGTGAAGGTGATGCCGTCCGCCATCGGGAAGGTGCCCGACAGGAACTGGAAGGTGAAGGTCGTCGCGAATCGCTGCACGTTGACCTGTGCGGTGGACCAGATGCTCCCCCCCACGCCGAAGGCGGAGGGGGTCAGCCTGGCCACGTTGGGTCTCGCGGGAGGATTGATGGCCGCGGATCCGTTGACCGTAAGTCCGACGCCGGACGAGAAGCCTCCCGAATGATCGATGACCTGCGCCCAGGCCGATGAAGCGGTGGCCAGCAGCAGGATTCCCAGCGTGAGACTGCAGCGCGTCGCCGTGCGGCTCATAAGTTCTCCCCGGTCAAGTCGGACCGCCCTCGTACCCCGCGACTAGGTCTATCACAAGGTCCCGATACGTTCAATAAAGACCCGCCTTCAGCGCCGGGGCCCGTACACAGGGGCGGGCCGGTCCAGCTCGAGGGCCCCCAGGTCGGGCGCCTTCCCCGTAAAGTCGTCGTTCAGATTCGGAAGCCGGCAGCCCGCGTCCACCGCCGCGCTGCCGGGCTTCAGCCGGAAATCGGTATCCCCGATCTCGTAGACCGCGTTCGGCCGGGCGGGATCGGGGGGCCGGACTTTTTGGAAGACGTCGTAGTCCACCACGATCCCGTGGGCCTCCTGCCCGGTCGCGCGTCGGAACTCCTCGAGCGTGGCGTAGGAGTCCGAGCCCGCCGTCGTCAGCGCGAAGTCCCGGAGCGTCCCCGCCGCGGGCGACTTCCAGACGAACTGCGGCTTCCCGCTCCGGTTGGGGCGGTAGCCGTCATAGTCGAGGCTCGAGTAGGCCGTGGGGGTGAGCATGCCGAGCACCGGGCGCTCCGGATGATCGCCCCCCAGGATCAGATTGTTCCTGAAATGGACGTTGGAGCAGCCGCGCGCGTTCGAGTTCTCCGACACGAACGTGTTGTGGTAGACGAAGACGCCCGCGGGATTCGCGCCGCCGGTCTTGAAGCAGCCGCCCAGCGGGACGTTGTAGCCGATGTTGCGGTAGAAGTAGGCCGGGCCCCCGAAAACGGGCTGGGCGCTGAAGCCGTGATGGGCGGCGTTGAAGCCGCGGTTCCTCATCACCCGGATGTTGTGGACCCCGCCGTCGGCCTCGATGAAGTCGTCGACCATCAGGTGGATGTCGTTGTTGTAGATGTCGATCGCGGCCGCCTGCTCGGCCTGCAGCTTCGGCGGCGATCCGTGGGTGCAGACGTCGATCGCGTCGTGGAAGTAGGCGACGTAGTTGTGGCAGACCACGTGGCCCTGCCCGTAGATCTTGATCCCGACGTAGGACTTGAGCGGGGTGGGCTTGTAGGGCGCCACGTTCTGCCAGCCGACCAGGCGGTTGCGGTCGTCGCGGCCGAGGACGACGTTGTCGGCGAGATAGAAGTTCTTCGAGCCGGCGAACTGGGTGACCACGCCCATGCCCACGTCTTCGAGGCGGCAGTTGCGGACGACCATGGACTGGGCGCTCCCAGACGACGGCCCAGTCGCCGGTGCCGGGGCCGTAGTAGGCCTCCTTGAGGCCGCTGAACGAGGGCTCGATCCTCGGACCGCTGTACTCGGGCGGGTAGACGTGGAGGGTGCGGCCGCCTTTGGGCACCTGCGGCTCGCTCCGCGTCGTCACGGTCGCCTCGCGGACGGCCTGCCCTCCGACGCCGTCCGGATCGGACATCGTGAAGCGGCATTCGTAGGTCGCGCCCGGCTCGAGATCGAGGATGCTCCCGGCGAACATCCGGGGGGTCCAGTACTCGAGAAACTCCCGAGCCCGGCCCACCTTCTCGTCGCCGATCCGCAGCAGCGGCTGGGCCTCGCGCCAGGCCGCCTCCCCCTTCTTCCGGTACTGGACGGCGACCGCCGCGTTGCGATTGTCGTCGCCCTCGATCTTCCACTCGAAGCCGAGGGAGAGCAGCGTCGGCGGTTCGACGATGAACGCGCCCGGGACCACGCCGTCGGCCGTGAGCGGCGCGCCGTGGAAGGCCAGGAGGGCGAGCGACGCGAGCAGGGCGCAGGATCGGGCGAGCGTGGTCATGTGGGATCTCCTTCGCCCACTTTACGCCGTACCCAAAGCCACGGTTGACGGGTAATGGAGTCCTGTACTACCATCAGCTTTTCCGATCCAGCGTGGGAGGAAGGATGCCCGTCGGCCGCCGCGAGTTTCTCAAGCTCAGCGCCGCGGGAGCCTTCGTCACGCCGTTCGGGTTCGACCTGACCCCCGCGGTCGCCCAGGCCAAGAAGTTCAAGATCGCCCGCACGACCGAGACCCGCTCCATCTGCCCGTACTGCTCCGTCTCCTGCGGCGTCATCGTCCACACGCGCGGCGACGGGAAGAACACGATGAAGGACATCGTCCACATCGAGGGCGATCCCGACCATCCCGTCAACCAGGGCACGCTCTGCCCCAAGGGCGTCACGCTCAAGCACTACGTGATGAACGACCGGCGGCTGTCGACCGTCCGCTACCGCGCGCCGGGCGCCCCCGACTGGAAGCGGATCAGCTGGGAGGACGCGATCGAGAAGATCGCCCGCCTCATCAAGAAGACCCGCGACGCCGGCTTCACGGCCAGGGACGGCCAGGGCCGCACGGTCAACCGTCTCGAGAACATCGCCGCGATCGGCGGCTGCACCGACACCAACGAGTTCAACTGGCTCTTCCAGA
>JACQFK010000292.1 GCA_016200125.1 Planctomycetota bacterium | reverse complement strand
TCCGCATCCACCCCAACGCCTTCCTCTACGCGGAGCAGGGCGCCGTCGTCGCGATCGGCGATCCCAACTCCGTCGAAGCCTGCGTGCAGGGCAGCCCCGTCGAGATCGACGCCTCCGGGAAGACCGTGATCCCGGGCTTCGTCGACCCCCACACCCACGCCGTGTTCGCCGGATCGAGAGTCGACGAATTCGTGCGGAAGATCGAAGGCGCCAGCACCGCCGAGATCGCCGCGACGGGCGGCGGCATCCTCAGCACCATGAAGGCCGTCCGGGCGGCGAGCCAGGCCGAGCTGAAGGAGCTCAGCCGCGCGCGGCTGCGCACGGCCCTCGAGCACGGCACGACCACGATGGAGATCAAGAGCGGCTACGGGCTCGATCTCGAGAACGAGCTCAAGATGCTGGACGTGATCGAGGGGCTCCGCTCGGAGCAGCCCGTCGACCTCATCGCCACGTTCCTGGGCGCCCACGCCGTGCCGCCCGGAATCGCGCGGGGCGACTACCTGAAGTCGCTCCTGGGGATGCTCCCGTCGGTCGCGATGAAGGCGAAGTTCTGCGACGCCTTCTGCGACGCGGCCTACTTCCCGGTCGCGGACACGCGCTCCCTGATGGCGAAGGCGAAGGAGCACGGGCTCGGCGTCCAGCTCCACGCGGGGCAGTTCGCGGCCGACGGCGGCGTGGCGCTGGGGGTCGAACTCGGCGCCCAGGCCCTCTCCCATCTCGACCATATCAGCGACGCGGAAATTGCGGCCCTCGCGGCGTCGCCGACCGCGGCCATCCTCCTGCCGGGCGTCTCGCTCTTCGGCGGGACCCCCTTCCCGCCCGCGCGGAAGCTCATCGACGCCGGGACCGTGGTCGCGATCGCGACGAACTTCAACCCCGGCTCCTGCCCCAGCCTCTCGATGCCCATGATGGTCGGACTCGCCTGCATGCAGATGAAGATGTCCCCCGCCGAGGCGCTGAACGCGGCGACGGTCAATGCGGCCTACGCGCTCGGCCTCGAGAACCTGGGCACGATCGAGCCCGGCCGGCCCGCCGACCTGGCGATCCTCGACCTGCCGGACTACCGGATGCTTCCCTACCACTTCGGCATGAATCCCGTGGTCGCGGTCCTGAAGAAGGGGCGCCTCGTATGGCAGCGATGAGGGCCTCGCGGGGAACCCGCCTGGAATGCAAGGGCTGGACCCAGGAAGCCGCGCTCCGGATGCTGATGAACAACCTCGACCCCGAGGTCGCCGAGCGGCCGGAGGACCTGGTCGTCTACGGCGGCTCGGGCAAGGCGGCCCGCAACTGGGACTGCTTCGACGCGATCGTCCGGACGCTCAAGACGCTGGAGAACGACGAGACGATGCTCGTCCAGTCGGGCAAGGCGGTCGCGGTCTTCCGCACCCACGAGGACGCGCCGCGGGTGCTGATCAGCAACGCGATGCTGGTGCCCCGCTGGGCCACCTGGGACGAGTTCCGCCGCCTCGAGGCCCTGGGCCTCACCATGTACGGCCAGATGACCGCCGGCAGCTGGATCTACATCGGCTCGCAGGGCATCCTCCAGGGGACCTACGAGACCTTCGCCTCCTGCGCGAAGCGGCACTTCGGCGGGGCCCTGCAGGGCCGCAGCATCCTCACCGCGGGCGCGGGCGGCATGGGCGGCGCCCAGCCGCTCGCGGCGACGATGAACGGCGCCGTCTGCCTCGTCGTGGAAGCCCAGGAGTCACGGCTGCGCCGCCGGGTCGAGACCGGCTACCTCGACGTCATGACTTCGAACCTCGACGACGCCCTCGGCCGCGTCGCCGGGGCGAAGGGCCCGCTTTCGGTCGGCCTGGTGGGCAACGCGGGCGACCTCCTTCCCGAGCTCGTCCGCCGCGGCTTCAGGCCCGACATCGTGACCGACCAGACTTCGGCCCACGACATGCTGAACGGCTACCTCCCGCAGGGCATGACGGCCGAGGCGGCCGCCGGGCTCCGGAAGCAGGACCCGGAGGAGTATCTCCGCCGCTCGCGCGCGACGGTGGCGCTTCATGTGCGGGCGATGCTGGAGTTCCGGAGGCGGGGCTCGGTCGTGTTCGACTACGGCAACAACATCCGCTGGGAGGCGCAGCAGGCCGGGGTGGCGGAGGCCTTCGACATCCCCGGCTTCGTGCCCGAGTACATCCGGCCGCTCTTCTGCGAGGGCAGCGGGCCCTTCCGCTGGGTGGCGCTCTCGGGGGAGGCGGAGGACATCTACGCCACCGACCGCGCGGTCGCGAAGGCGCTGCCGGAGAACGAGCCGCTGCAGCGATGGCTGGAGAAGGCGCGGGAGAAGGTGAAGTTCCAGGGCCTTCCGGCTCGGATCTGCTGGCTGCGCTACGGCGAACGGGCGAAGATCGGGAAGCTCTTCAACGACATGGTCCGCTCCGGCGAGCTGAAGGCGCCGATCGTGATCGGTCGCGACCACCTCGACGCCGGCTCGGTGGCGTCGCCGAACCGCGAGACCGAGAAGATGAAGGACGGGAGCGACGCGATCGCGGACTGGCCGATCCTGAACGCGCTCGTCAACGCGGTC
>JACQFK010000291.1 GCA_016200125.1 Planctomycetota bacterium | reverse complement strand
CTTCCTCGCAGTTCCGCTGGACGCGCTGGACGATCTCCCGGATCTCCAGGAACTTCGCGTCGCGCGCCTCGGCCAGCTTCTCGAGCGAGCCCTTCACGCCGAGATGCTTCCCGTAGAGCATGAAGGGGCTCACGTAGGGCCAGAGCGCGCGGAGGTCGGGCAGGCCCACGACGTGGCGCTCGAGGTCGGGAGGCACGCGGACCGGCTCGTCGGCGCGGATCTGCGTCGACCTGACCGCGGGCGCCGCCGGCAGGGTCTCCTCCTTCGCCGCGTCGGTCTGCGAGAGCTGCAGCGCCTCGGCGGCGATCTTCCGGTCGAGCGCCGACCGCGCGCCTGGGTTCATGACCTGGTTGGCCAGGTCGAGCCCCTGCATCGCGTCGCGCGCGTAGCCGACGAAGCTGCCGTAGGTCGGGCGGATCCGGGTGTAGGTGAACTTCTTGGTCAGCGCCGCGCCGCCGACCAGGATCGGCAGCGTGATGCCCGCCGTGCGCAGGTCCTGCGCCGTGATCACCATCTGCTGGGCCGACTTCACGAGCAGGCCGGAAAGGCCGATCATGTCCGGCTTGTGCTTCTGCGCCGCCGCGATCAGCGTCTCGGGCGGGCACTTGATGCCGAGGTTCACGACCGAGTAGCCGTTGTTCGAGAGGATGATCTCGACCAGGTTCTTGCCGATGTCGTGGACGTCGCCCTTCACGGTCGCGAGGATCAGCTTGCCGCGGTTCTGGGCGTCCGCCTTCTCCATGAAGCCCTCGAGATGGGCCACCGCCGCCTTCATCACCTCGGCCGACTGCAGCACCTCGGCGACGATGAGCTCGTTGTTGTTGAAGAGGCGCCCGACCTCGTCCATGCCCTTCATGAGCGGGCCGTTGATGATGTCGAGCGGCTTCGTCCCCTTGCGCTTCTCCTCGAGGTCGTCGATCAGCCCCTCCTTGGTGCCTTCGACGATGTAGCTCGCGAGCCGCTCGTCGAGCGAGAGCTTCTTCTTGTCCGCCGCGACCGTCTTCTTGCCGCGGAAGTGCTCGGTGAACCTCGCGATGGGGTCCTGCCCGCGGTTGAAGAGGAGGTCGTCGCAGAGCTTCTTCTCCTCCTCCGGGATCGAGGCGTAGCGGACCAGCTTCTCCGACGAGACGATCGCGAAGTCGAGCCCCGCCTTCGTGTTATGGTAGAGGTAGACGGCGTTCAGCGCCTCGCGGCCCGCGGGCGGAACGCCGAAGGAGACGTTGGAGATCCCGAGGATGGTCTTCGTGAGCGGGTACTTCTCCTTGAGCGCCCGGACGGCGTCGATCGTCTGCTTCGCGGAGCCGAGGTAGTTCACGTCGCCCGAGGCGCAGGGGAAGACGAGGGGATCCCAGAGGATGTCCTCGGGCTGCATCCCGTACTTCTCCGTGAGCAGCCGGTAGCTGCGGTCGGCGACCTTGACCTTGGCCTCGGTCGAGATCGCCTGACCCTGCTCGTCGATGCAGCCCACGATGACGGCCGCGCCGTAGCGGCGGGCGATGGGGCAGACGGTCTCGAACTTCTCCTCGCCGTCCTCCAGGTTGATCGAGTTGATGATCGCCTTGCCCTGGCTGTAGGTGAGCGCGAACTCGATCGCCTTCGGGTTCGTGGTGTCGATCACCAGCGGCGCCTTCACCATGCGGATCAGCTTCTCGAGGAAGGCGCCGGTGGCCGGCAGCTCGTCGATCTCCGTGTGCTGGATGTTGACGTCGAGGATGTGGGCCCCGGCCTTGACCTGCTTGCGGCCGATCTCCGCCGCCTCCTCGAACTTCTTCGCCATGATGAGCTCGCGGAACTTCTTCGAGCCCGTCACGTTGGTGCGCTCGCCCACGATGAGCGGGCGGCTGGAGTCCTCGCAGGGGACGTACTCGATCCCGCTCACGTGGGTGACGCGGGCCGTCGCCGGCCGGCGGGGCTTCCCCGCCCGGGCGACCTTCGCGATCGCGCGGATGTAGTCGGGCGTCGTGCCGCAGCAGCCGCCCACCAGGTTCACCCAGCCCTGCTCGATGAAGCGGCCGAGCGCGCCGGCGACCATCGCGGCGGTCTCGTTGTAGTTCCCGTCGGCGTCGGGCAGGCCGGCGTTGGGGTAGCAGGAGACGTAGCAGGCCGCCATGCCGGACAGCGTGCGGAGGTGGTCGGTCATGAACTCGGGGCCCGTGCCGCAGTTGAGGCCGACCGAGAGCGGCTTGGCGTGCTCGATCGAGGCGTAGAAGGCGTCGACCCCCTGCCCCGCGAGCATGGTGCCCATGGGCTCGATCGTCGCCGAGAGCATGAGGGGGACCCGGAAGCCGGTCTCGCGCTGGGCCTGCTCGATCCCCAGGATCGCGGCCTTCACGTTGCGGGTGTCCTGCGAGGTTTCGAGGAGCAGCACGTCGACCCCGCCGCGCAGGAGGCCCAGGGTCTGGCGGCGGAAGTTCTCGACGAGCTCGGTGAAGGTGATGCCGCCGGTGACGGTGATCGTCTTGGTCGTCGGCCCCATCGAGCCCGCGACGAAGCGGGGACCGGGGAAGTCCGCGGCGGCCTCTCGGGCCACGCGGGCGGCGGCCTCGTTGATCTCCTCGGCGCGGGCGCCCAGGCCGTACTCGTTCAGGACGAAGGGCGTGCCGCCGAAGGAGTTGGTCTCGACGAGGTCGGCACCGGCGGCGAAGTACTCCGCGTGGATGTCGCGGATGACGTCGGGCCGCGTGATCACGAGGTTCTCGTTGCAGCCCTCGAGGTCGGGGCCGCCGAAATCCCGGGCCGTGAGGTTGCGCTGCTGGATCATCGTGCCCATGGCGCCGTCGATCACGAGGATCTTCTCGGCGAAGAGGTCGACGAGCTCCTTCGAGCGGGAGGACAGGGGGAGGTCGCTCGTGTTCACGGGGTCTTCTTGCCGCTGGCGACGATGACCTGGAACGGATCTCCGCGCCGGCTCGCGCCGATCTCGAACTCGAGGTCGCGGAGGCCGGCGTCCCTCATCATCTTCCGGAGCGACTCCTCGTCGAAGCCCATCCACTTGTCGCCGAGCTTCCTCACCCATTCCTCCTTGTGGGACTTGAGGTCCAGGAGGAGGAGCGTGCCGCCGGGAGCGAGGACGCGGGCCGCCTCGCGGATGGCCTTGGCCGGATCCTTGGCGTGGTGGAGCGCCTGGGAGAGGAGGGCGACGTCGACCGACCCGTCCTCGAGGGGCAGGTCCTCGATCTCGCCCTTCTTGAAGTGAAGATTCTTGATGGAGCGGGCCTGGGCGAGGGTCTTGGCGCCCTCGAGGGCGCGCTCGGAGACGTCGACGGCGACGACGTGCTTCGCCCAGCGGGCGGCCTCGAGGGCAAGGTAGCCCTCGCCGCAGCCCAGGTCGGCGACGCGGAGGGGCGGGAGGAGGTGGCCGAGGGCGCGGGCCCAGGCGGCCCAGCTCTTGCCGGGGACGAGGCCGCGCTCGTGGGTGAACTCCTCCTTGCGGTGGCGGAGGATCTCCTGGAGGCGGGCGTCGTCGCCGCGGCCGTCGAGGGCGCGGAGCTCGCGGCGGAGGAGCTCCCAGGTGCGGCCGGGGGCGGAGGGGGCCTCGGCGAGGCCGTAGTAGGTCCAGCCGCGGTCGCGCTCCTCCTGAACGAGCCCGCCCTCCTTGAGGAGGCGGAGATGACGGGAGACGCCGGGCTGGGCGATGCCCAGGATGGACGTGAGCTCGCTGACGTTGAGCCGCTCCTTCTCCAGGAGGCGGAGGATGCGCAGGCGGGCCTCGTCGCCCAGGAGGCGGAAGAACGCGGTCGCCTCTTTCATGGTTCGTCGTTCAGGCTCCGGCGCTTCGCGCCGGGGGCCTGAACCCCGGAATCGAGAATGGAGAATGGAGAATCGAAATGACCCGCGGCTTCCGTTCTGCGTTGTTCGCGCGCCCGAACCATATCTCCGAATATAGATATAGTTATGGACCCTGTCAAGCGGCACCCGGCCGCCGGACAATATTCCATTCCCCATGCACCATGAGTTATGGCCCGGGTCTATAGTCTCTAGTGGTTCGGCATGCCTGATTTCCCGGGTTTGCAACCCGGGGAATCAGAGCCGGCTCACCACAGGGGACCGGGGGATCCAGGAGGGGTATCAGGGAATGCCGTATGCCACCGACGGGCTCGTCGGCAAGCTGGCGCTCCAGAAGGGGATGATCTCGGCCGCCCAGCTCAAGGAGTGCCTCGCCGAGCAGGCCGCGCTCCAGAAGGCCGGCCAGAAGCGCCCCCTGGGCGTCATCATGGTCGGCCGCAGCCTCATGAAGGACGAGGATCTCCTCGACCTGCTCGAGGAGCAGCGCAAGGTCCTCGCCGAACGCTCCAACTACTCCCAGGTCGCCCGCGAGGACTTCCTTTTCGGCCAGATCCTGCTCAAGCAGGGCGTCGCCACCTCCGAGGAGATCAACCAGGCCCTCCGGCTCCAGGCCGAGGCCGCCGAGCGCGGCGAGATGGCCGTGCCCCGCCTCGGCCAGATCCTCATCCAGATGGGCGTCACCGAGGAGAAGGAGATCCAGAAGACCCTCAAGATCCAGTACAAGACCCTTTACGAGTGCCCGGGTTGCACGCTCAAGTACAACCTCGTCGAGGCCGACCCGGGCAAGCAGTACCGCTGCAAGAAGTGCGACGCGATCCTCGTTCCCAAGCCCCCGGGCACCGGCATCAAGGCCGACGAGAGCGCCTACGGCCTCAGCCTCGAAGTGGCCTCCGACCTGCCTCCCGAGGTGGCGCAGGCGGAGCTCGACCCGAGCAACACCTTCGCCAAGTACATCCTCGTCCGCCAGCTCGGCAAGGGTGGCTCCGGCGTCGTCCACCTCGCCTACCAGAAAGAGCTCAAGCGCTTCGTCGCCCTCAAGCTCCTGCGCAACGACGACGACGAGATGGCCCAGCGCTTCGTGCACGAGGCCCAGCTCGCCGCGCGGCTGCGGCATCCGAACATCGTCGCCGTCTACGAGATCGGCAAGCACCACAACGTCTCCTACATCGCGCTGGAATACATCGAGGGCACCTCGCTCGACCAGCGCGGGCGGCTGCCGACGCGGAAGGCCTGCCAGATCCTCCGCGAGGTGGCGGGCGCCCTGCACGCCGCCCACCAGATGGGCGTGATCCACCGCGACATCAAGCCGCAGAACATCCTCCTCGACAAGAACGACCGGCCCTACGTCTCCGACTTCGGCCTCGCGCGCGAGCTCCGGGCCCGCGACGTAACCGAGAAGGGCATCGTCGTCGGGACGCCCGCCTACATGAGCGTCGAGCAGGCGGTGGGCGACCGCGACCTCGACGCCCGAACCGACGTCGCGAGCCTGGGCGCCGTCTTCTACGAGCTCCTCACCGCGCGGCAGCCCTACCGCGGCGCCACGCAGGTCGACATCGCGCTGGCGGTGATCAACCAGACCCCGCTCGCGCCGCGCCACCTGGTCCCCGAGATCCCCGACGCGCTCGAGGCGATCTGCCTCAAGGCGATGGCCAAGGTCCGCGACACCCGATATCCCACGGCGGCGGCCTTCGCCGAGGACCTCCAGCGCTGGCTGGAGGGCGAGCCCGTGCACGCGAAGCCCACCGGCCGCGTCGTCGCCACCGTGCGGCGGATCGCAAAGCACCGCACGGCGCCCTGGATCACGGCCGTCGCGGTCGCGGCCGTCCTCCTGGCGATCATCGCCGCGGTGGTCGTCCGCCGCGAATGGGGCGTCCGGGGCCGCCTGCTCGAGGCGCAGTCGCTCGAGGTCGGCGGCCGGCTGGAGGAGGCGCTGCGGATCTACGAAGGGATTCCCGACGCGAGGGTCCACGCAGACCGCCTGCGCGAGGCGATCCGGGGCCGCGAAGCCGAACAGGTCCGGAAGATCGCCTGGGACAAGTCGGTGGCCATCCTCGAGCGGGCCAAGGCGGAGCCCTCCCCCGCCGAGCGCGTGGCGCTCGCGACCCAGGCGCTCGAAGCCTTCCCCGAGCACGAGCAGGCCTTCGTCGTGCGGGCGCTGGCCGACCAGGAGATGGGCGACGACGTCTCCGCCTACGAGGACCTGGGCCGCGCGATCAAGGTCTCCCCCGGCCCGCTCGTCCACCTGCTCAGCCGCGCCGACATCGCGCGGCGCCTGGGCCGGCTGGAGGACGAGGTCGACAACCTGAGCGCCGGGCTGGAGCTCAACCCGCTCTCGACCGACCTCCGCGTCTACCGCGCCTGGGCCCTCGCCCGGCTCGCGCGGAAGCTCGCCGAGACCCGGACCCCCGCGGCCGGCGAGCAGGCCGGGCGCGCGCTGTCGAAGGCGGAGGCCGACCTCTCGGGCATCCGGAAGCACACCCTGCTCGAGACGGTGCAGTCGGCGCTCAAGGACGCGCAGGCCGCGATCCGCAGCGGCTACTGATCGGAAACCGTTGTCACCCCGCTTCCGCTCTTCGCTATAATGCCCACATGCTGGACACGAGGGGGCTGGTCATCGGGGAGCTGGCAGTGCGCGACCGCCTGATCTCGCGCGACCAGCTGGAGGACGTGGTCGCGGTGCAGCTCAAGGGCGGCTTCAGCCAGCCTCTCGGCTCGCTCATGCTGGAGCGCAAGCTCCTGACCCGCCCGCAGCTCGACGGCCTCCTCAAGCGCCAGAAGCAGGTGCTCCAGGAATACGAGAAGACCCTCTCGGTTAGCGGCCTCTTCGGCCGGATCGCGATCGAGCTGGGCATGATCGGGGAGAAGCAGCTCGCGGAGGCGATCCGCCGCCAGCTCGCGGCGGACTTCGACGGCAAGCACACCAAGATCGGCCAGATCCTGCTCGCGATGAAGGCGCTGAGCG
>JACQFK010000290.1 GCA_016200125.1 Planctomycetota bacterium | reverse complement strand
AGGCTCAGGCCCTTCGAGCTCAGGAACTCCTTGAGCTCGCGGAGCGACGTGCGGCCGAAGTTCGGGATCTGGAGGAGGTCCTCCTCGCTCCGGGAGACCAGGTCGGCCAGCGAGGTGACGCCGAGCTTCTGCAGCGCGGTGCGGACGCGGGGCGAGAAGGAGATCTCGGCCACCGGCTGGCCCAGGATCTGCGCGACCTTCGCCTCGCGGCGGGCGGCGTCCTCGTCGTAGAACATCGTGAGCGAGGCCTGCGCGTCCTTCAGGTAGAGCTGTGCCCGGCCGTGGCCGGGGAAGTAATCGATCACCGTCTGGTAGCACTGGATGGCGCGCTCGTACTCCCCGCGAGGCCCGTCGCGCCCTCCTTCTTGAGCAGCTTGTCGACGTGCGTGTCCGCCTCCTCGTACTTCCCGGCCCGGATCTTCGCCTCGCAGTACGCGGCGGAGATGTGGGGATCGGACGAATCGGCGTCGCTGGCCTCCTTGAGCGCCGCGAGGGCGTCGTGGGGGCGCCCCGCCTCGAGGTAGCTCACGCCCAGCACGTAGGACTTTTCCTTGCTGGCGCGGGCGGGCTCGAGGATCTTCAGCGCCTCCTCGGACTGGCCCAGCAGCCACTTCGCGGTGCCCTTCCGGACCTCCGCCTTGTTCTCGCTCGAGAGCCCCTTGGCCACCTTCGGGCCGAACTCCGCGATCATCTCCTCGAGCTGGTTCCGCAGATCGACGTGGCAGTGGACCTCGCGCCGGACCTCGTGGAGCCGGTCGGTGGAGAGATCCTCGGTGGTGAGGACCCCCTTGAGATCGAGCGCAGCGGCGGCTTCAGCCATGAATTCTCCAAGCGAAAATAGAGTCCAAACTTATAGCGGAACGTCGCGCGACAGTCAACGGCAATCAATTGGCGGTCAGGGGTCTACGCGTCTTTCGGCTTGACCAGGCGCACCGACGCCGCGCGGAGCACCTTGCCGTCGAAGAGCCAGCCGCGGCGGACCTCCTCGAGCTGCGTGCCGTCGGGGTCCATCGCCACGGCGTCGTGATACAGCGGATCGAAGGTCTTCCCCGCCGTCTCGATCGGCGTCACCCCCGTCTTGGCCAGCACGCGGAGGAACTCCTTCTCGAGCAGGCGGACCGCCTCCAGCAGCTTGGGATCCTCGAACTTCGCCATCGCGAAGCCGTCGAGCGCCGGCAGCAGCTCCCGGACGAAGCCCTCGAGCGCCTGGCGGTTCCAGTCCGCCTTGTCGCGGCGCACCCGGTCCTGGTAGTTGATGAAGTCCGCCTTCGCCCGGCGCGCGAGCTCCAGGTACTCGTCGGCCTTCGCCTTCCACTGGGCGACCTCGGCCTGGAGCTGCTCCAGGGTCGGAGCGCCGCCCTCGGCCCTTGCCTCGGTCCCGGGATTCACCGAACTCTCGTCGCTCATGGTCCGAAGAATTTCTCCCACAGGTTCTTCTTGCCGGACTGCTCCTGCTCGATCTTCGTGAACTCCGCGAGGAGCTCCTCCTGGCGCTTCGTCAGCTTGGACGGGACGCTGACGACGACCCTCACGATCTGGTCGCCCCGCCCCCGGCCGTTCACGCCCGTCACGCCCAGCCCGCGCAGCCGGAGGAGCGCTCCGCTCGCCGTCCCCCTGGGAACCTTGAGCGTGCTCTTCCCCTGCAGCGTGGGCACCTCGATCTCCGCGCCCATCGCGGCCTGCGCGAAGTTCAGCGGGATCTCGCACACGATGTCGTTCTCGTGGCGCTTGAAGAACTCGTGCTCGCGGACGTAGATGTCGCAGTACAGGTCGCCGGAGGCGCCGCCGTCGCGCGAGGCCTCCCCCTGGCCCGACACCCGCATCCGCGTGCCGTTCTCGATCCCCGCGGGGATCGTCACCTCGATCTCCCGCTTCTGCCTCACCAGGCCCTGCCCCTTGCAGGAGCCGCAGGGCGACGCGATCCGCGTCCCCGCGCCGCCGCAGGCCGGGCAGGTCGACTGCAGCATGAAGAAGCCGGCGTTCCGCCCCACCACGCCCCGGCCGCCGCAGGACGCGCAGGCCGTGGGAGAGGTCCCCGGCTTCGCGCCCGAGCCGCTGCAGGTCCCGCAGCGCTCGTGGCGCTGCAGCTCGATCGTCTTCTTGGTGCCGAGCGCCGCCTCCTTGAAGTCGATCGCGAACTCGACCCGGAGGCTCGCGCCCCGCTGGGGCCCGCGCCGGCCGCCCCGGCCCACCCCGAAGATGTCGCCGAAGGGCGACTCGGAGCCGCCGAAGATGTCCCCGAAGGCCTCGAAGATGTCCTGGAAGCTCGCGCTCTGGTAGTCCCGCTGGGCCTGGCCGCGCAGACCCTCATGCCCGTACTGGTCGTAGAGCGGCCGCTTCTTCTCGTCGGAGAGGACGTCGTAGGCCTCGGAGATCGCCTTGAAGTTCGCTTCCGCTTCCTTATTGTCCGGGTTGCGGTCGGGGTGGTACTTCAGCGCGAGCTTGCGGTAGGCCGAGCGGATCTCTTCCGTCGTGGCCTTGCGGTCTACTCCCAGCAACTCGTAATAGTCGCGCTTCTCATCCACCCGCGGCCCCTATTTGACAGCGCCGGCGACCTTCTTCTTGGTCTCCTTGAGCTCCACGATCACCGTCTTGGAGGTCAGGAGCAGCGAGGTCACGCTCGCCGCGTTCTGCAGCGCGGTCCGGGTCACCTTCGCCGCGTCGATCACCCCCGCCTCGAACAGATCGCCCCACTCGCCCGTGGCCGCGTTGAGGCCGACGTTGCCGCCCCTCTCGCGGGTCTCGGCGATCACCATGGAGGGGTCGTAGCCGGCGTTGGACGCGATCGTCGCCATCGGCGCCTCGAGCGCCTTCGCGATCACCTTCGCCCCCAGCGCCTCGTCGTCCTCGAGCCCGAGCTTCGCGATCGCCTCCGCGGCGCGCAGCGAGGCGAGCCCGCCGCCGGGGACGATGCCCTCCTGCGCCGCCGCCCGCGCGGCGTGCACGGCGTCGTCCACCCGGAACTTGCGCTCCTTCATCTCGGCCTCGGTGGCGCCGCCGACCTTGAGGATCGCGACGCCGCCCGTGAGCTTCGCCATCCGCTCCTCGTACTTCTCCTTGTCGTACTCGCTGGTCGTCTTCTTGATCGAGGTGCGGAGCTCCTCGATGCGGGTCTCGATCTGCTTCTTGTCGCCGCCGCCGCCCACGATCGTGCACTTCTCCTTCTCGACCTTGACGCGCGACGCGGTGCCCAGGTCCGAGATCTTCAGCGTGTCGAGGCGGACGCCCAGGTCCTCCGTCACGACGTTGCCGCCCGTAAGGATCGCCATGTCCTGCAGCATCGCCTTGCGGCGGTCGCCGAAGGCCGGCGCCTTCACCGCCACGGCCTGCAGCATGCCGCGCAGGCGGTTGACGACGAGCGCCGCCAGGGCCTCGCCCTCCACATCCTCGCAGATGATCACGAGGGGCCGGCCCGTCTGGACCACCTGCTCCAGGAGGGGCACGAACTCCTTGAGGTTCGAGATCTTCCGGTCGGAGAGCAGGATCAGCGGGTCGTCGTACTCGGCGCTCAGCGTCTCGGGCTTGTTCACGAAATACGGCGAGATGTAGCCCTTGTCGAACTGCAGGCCCTCCACGAGCTCGATCGAGGTCTGGAAGCTCTTGGATTCCTCGACGGTGATCACGCCCTCCTTGCCCACCTTCTCCATGGCCTTGGCCACGAGGTCGGCCACCGTCTGGTCGCCGTGCGCGGCGATCAGCGCGATGTTCCGGTAGTCCTCGGTGGTCTTGACCGGGCGGGAGAGCTTCTTGATCGCGCCGACCGCGGCCTCGACGGCCTTGTCGATCCCCCGCTTGATGAGCGCGGGGTTGGCGCCGGCGGTGATGAGCTTGAGGCCTTCCGCGTAGATCGCCTCGGCCAGCACGGCGGAGGTGGTCGTGCCGTCGCCCGCCACGTCGTTCGTCTTGTCCGCGGCGGCGTTGGCCATCTTCGCGCCGATGTTCTCGAAGGGGTCGGCCAGCTCGATCTCCTTGGACACGGTCACCCCGTCCTTCGTGGCCTGGGGGGAACCGCCCTTGCGCTCGTAGATCACGTTGCGGCCGCTGGGGCCGAGCGTGACCTTCACCGCGCCGGCGAGCTTCCGGATGCCCGTGAGCACCTTGCGCCGGGCCTCATCGTCGAACATCATCTGCTTGGCCATGGCTTCTCCGCTGTTGGGGCTGGGAGTTCCGACCTACCCGACGATCGCCAGGATTTCGCTCTCCTGGACGATTTTCAGCTCCTTGCCGTCGACCTTGACGTCGGAGCCGCCGTACTTCGAGTAGATCACGATGTCGCCGACGCCGACGGCGGGCTTCACGACCCGGCCGTTCGGGAGCAGGCGGCCGCTGCCGACCGCGAGGACTTCGCCGCGGGTCGACTTCTCCTTCGCCGTGTCCGGCAGCAGGATCCCGCCGGCCGTCTTCTCCTCGGCCTCGAGCGGCTTGATCACGATGTGGTCGCTGAGGGGCTTGAGCTTCATCTGAGTCCTCCGTCCAGTTCTCGAATATTATCGTCTAGCCGTTCACCGTGTCCGGGTAGCCCTCTTCGCCGGCGCCCGCGGGGATCACGGGGGCCTCGGGGATGTCGGTCACCATCGCCTCGGTCGTGAGCAGCAGGCCCGAGACGCTCGCCGCGTTCTGCAGCGCGTGGCGCGTCACCTTCACCGGATCGAGGACGCCCGCCTTCTTCAGGTCGCCGAACTCGCCCGTCTCGGCGTTGAAGCCGTAGGCGCCCGAGCCCGCCAGGACCTTGCGGATCGCGAGCGAGGGGTCGTAGCCCGAGTTCTCCGCGATCACGCGGAGCGGCTTCTCGATCGCCTTGCGGACGATGTCGACGCCGATCTTCTCGTCGTCCTCGGCCTTCACCAAGTCGAGCGCCTTGCCCGCGCGCAGCAGCGCCACGCCGCCGCCGGGGACCACGCCCTCCTCGAGCGCCGCGCGCACGGAGTGGAGCGCGTCCTCGACGCGCTTCTTGCGCTCCTTGAGCTCGGTCTCGGTCGCGGCGCCCACGTTGATCACGGCCACGCCGCCGGAGAGGCGGGAGAGCCGCTCCGTGAGCTTCTCCTTGTCGTAGTCCGACTCGCTCGTCTCGAGCTCCGCGCGGATCTGGGCGCAGCGGCCCTCGACGGCCTTCTTGTCGCCCGCGCCGCCGAGGATCGTGCAGTAGTCGGCGTCGACGATGACCTTCTTCGCGCGGCCCAGGATGTCCGTGCCGGCCTTGGGGAGCTCGATGCCCAGGTCCTTGAAGACGGGGCGCGCGCCGGTGAGGATCCCGATGTCCTCGAGCATCGCCTTGCGGCGGTCGCCGTAGCCGGGCGCCTTCACGGCGCAGGCCTGGAAGACGCCGCGCAGCTTGTTCACCACGAGCGTCGCGAGCGCCTCGCCCTCGACGTCCTCGGCGATCACGAGCAGCGGCCGCTTCTCGGCGGCGATCTTCTCCAACAGGGGGATGATCTGGGACGCCGGGGAGAGCTTCTCCTCGAAGAGGAAGATGAAGGGGTTCTCGAGGACGCACTCGACCGACGCGGGATTCGTGACGAAGTGGGGGGAGAGGAAGCCGCGGTCGAACTGCATGCCTTCCACGATCTTGATCTCGGTCTGGATCCCCTTCCCCTCCTCCACCGAG
>JACQFK010000275.1 GCA_016200125.1 Planctomycetota bacterium | reverse complement strand
GCCTCCACGCGGGCCTTGGCGATCGCGACCTCCGCGCGCACGAGCGGCAGGCCGGCGCCGGCCGCGGGATTCTTCTCGAGGCGGTCGCAGAGCTCCTCGGCCAGCTCCACCCAGCCGCGCCGCGCGAGCGCGGAGGCCAGGTCGAGCCCGGGATCGTCGTTCGCGCAGATCGCGAGTAAGGCCGCCGCAAGCATCGTCATGGCCAACCCCCGTCAAAGGCTTCATCCACGAGACGCCGCGGCTCCGCCGGGTGTTCACCTATACATGAAAACACGACCTCTGGGATCGAGCGGCATCGAGGCCTCCGTCGTCGCCTTCGGCGCCTGGGCGCTGGGCGGCTGGCGCTGGGGCGGCAGCGACGACAAGACGTCTGTCGATGCCCTGCGCGCCGGGATCGACGCGGGGATCAACTTCATCGACACCGCGCCCGCCTACGGCTTCGGCCACGGCGAGGACATCGTCGGCCGCGCCATCGAGGGCCGCCGCGACAAGGTCGTCATCGCCACCAAGTGCGGCCTCTCCTGGAACACCGCGAAGGGGACGCTCTTCTTCGTCTCCGACGAGAAGGGCAAGAACGAAGCCGGCCAGTACCGCATCCACAAGTGCCTCGACCCCGATCTCGTGCGCGGCGATCTCGAGGGCAGCCTGCGGCGGCTCCGCACCGACCACGTCGACCTCTACCTCACCCACTGGCAGGACGTCACGGTGCCGGTCGAGGACACGATGGCGCTGCTGCTGGACTTCAAGAAGCAGGGGAAGATCCGCGCGATCGGCGCCTGCAACGCCAGGGTCGAGGATCTCGAGCGCTACCGCTCGAAGGGACAGCTGGACGCCGACCAGGAGCGCTACAGCATGTTCGACCGCGACCTCGAACAGGCCCAGCTCCCCTGGTGCCGCAGGAACAACGTCGCGATGCTGGCCTACTCCCCGCTCCACCACGGCCTGCTCACCGGGAAGATCCCGCCCGACCGCGAGTTCCCGGAAGGCGACCTGCGACGCGGCCACGCCTCCTTCACGCCCGACAACCTGCGGCGGACCGGCGCCTTCCTGGACCGCCTGAAGCCGCTGGCGGAGCGCCACGGGCTCACGATCGGCCAGCTGGTGATCGCCTGGACGCTGGCCCAGCCGGGCGTGACCCACGCGCTGGTCGGCGCCCGGACCCCCGCGCAGGCGGTCGAGAACGCGAAAGCCGGCTCCGCGGAGCTCGGCGCCGACGACCTCGCCCAGATCTCCAGCGATCTAACGTCGCTGAAACGGTAGCACTTCGAGGCCTGGGATTGGGTTGACCGGGTCCGGGGGGCGACTATAATCGACTCCGATGTCGGCAGAGTCGACCTACACCGTTCTCGCGCGGCGCTACCGTCCCCTCAGCTTCGACGAGGTGGTCGGGCAGGAGCACGTCTCGACCACGCTCAAGAACGCCATCGCCGCGAACCACGTCGCCCACGCCTACCTGTTCTGCGGGCCCCGCGGCGTGGGCAAGACCTCGATGGCGCGGCTCCTCGCCAAGGCCCTCAACTGCGCCAAGGGCCCCACGAGCTCCCCCTGCAACGCCTGCGAGGTCTGCGTCGCCGTCCACGAGGGGACCGACACCGACGTCATCGAGATGGACGCCGCGTCCAACCGCTCGGTGGACGACGCGCGCAACCTCCGCGAAGGGATCCGCTACGCGCCGCTGCGGTCGCGCTCGAAGGTCTACATCATCGACGAAGCCCACATGCTCACGCGCGAGGCCTTCAACACGCTCCTCAAGACCCTCGAGGAGCCGCCCCCCCACGTGAAGTTCATCTTCGCCACCACCGAGGTCCACAAGCTGCCCGACACCATCGTTTCCCGCTGCCAGCGCTACGACTTCCGCCGCATCACGACCGCCGACATCGTCCGCCGCCTCCGGCAGGTCGTCGACGGCGAGAAGCTGCAGGTCGACGACGCGGTGCTCGCCGCGGTCGCCCGCTCCTCGCACGGCGGGATGCGCGACGCGGAAAGCCTCCTCGACCAGCTGATCTCCTTCAAGGCGAAAGGGCTTTCCGAGGGCGACGTCGCGGCGGTGATCGGCGAGGCGCGCAGCGGCCACCTGTCGGACCTGCTCGCCGCCGTCCGGGGCGGCGACGCGGCCAGGGTCTTCACGACGCTCTCGGCGATCTTCGCGAGCGGCGTGGACGTCGCCGCGTTCACGGACCAGCTGCTCGAACGCTTCCGCGCCCTGCTCGCGGTGAAGGCCGTCGGGAAGAACGCCGACATCGTCGACCTGCCGGAAGCCGACCTCGCCGAGGCGGAGAAGCAGGCCGCGGGCCTCACGCTGGAGGCGCTCCTGTATTTCATCCAGATCACGCTCGAGGCGAAGCGCCGCATCAAGGAAGGCGCCAACCCGCGCATCGTCCTCGAGGTCACGCTCGTCAAGATGCCGCGCAGCGCCGACCTGGTGACGCTCTCCGAGGCGCTCAAGGGCACGATCACGGCGGCCGCCCCGGCGCCCGCGCCGGCCCCGCAGGCCGCCGAGACCGCGGACGCGGAGGAGCCGGTGCCGCTCTCGGCCGCGGCGCCCCCGCCCCCGCCGGCAGCCTTCGCAGGGACGCCGACGACCCTGGAGGAAGCGCAGGGGGCCTGGCCGCGGGTCATCACCGCCATCCGGGAGAAGAGCCTCCTGAGCGCCACGCTCCTCAAGGAGGGGCGCGTCACCCGGCTCTCGGGCGACGAGGTCGGCTTCCTGCTCCCCGCCAAGTTCAACGACTCGCACCTGAAGCAGCTCGACCATCCCAAGAACAAGACCGCGATCGAGGCGGGCCTGCAGGCCGTCTTCGGGCGCAAGGTCGTCCTGCGGGCCTCCCTGGAGACCGGAGGGGCCGCGCCGGCGCCGCGCAAGCCGGCGGCGCCGACGGACACGAGCGCGGACCCCGGCGTGAAGAAGATCCTGGAAGCCTTCGGCGGATCGAAGGTCGTGGGCATCGAATAGTCGAGGAAGACGCTATGTTCCCAGCCGGCGGCATGGGCAAGTACGGCAAGACGTTCGAGGACATGCAGAAGAAGCTGCAGAAGCTCGACGTCGAGCTCAAGGAGCGCGTCGTCGAGGCGGCCTCGGGCGGCGGCATGGTCAAGGTCAAGGTGAACGGCGGCGAGGAGATCGTCGACATCAAGATCGAGAAGGACGTCATCAACCCCGACGACAAGGGGATGCTCGAGGACCTGGTCCTCGCGGCCGTGAACGAGGGCATCAAGAAGGCCAAGAAGCTCCGCGAGGCGGAGCTGGCCAAGATCACGGGCATGGTGATGCCCGGCCTCATGTAGGCGACTCCGGTGGCCATCAACGAACCG
>JACQFK010000274.1 GCA_016200125.1 Planctomycetota bacterium | reverse complement strand
GGCTTCACCCGGCCCGATCTGTCGCAATGCGACCGCTGGCTGCTCATCCTGTCGGCGCTGGTCGCCCTCCGGCTCCTGGCGCAGGTCTGGTTCTTCGCGCCCTACCTGGGCGATACGCTCTCCTATCACCTCCCCAAGATCGCCGAGTGGGTCCGCGCGGGGGCCTTCACCCGGGAGCTGGGCCCGGATCCGCGCTCCGCCTTTCCCGCCGGCTTCGAGCTCATCGAAACCTGGTGGGTCGTCTTCCTCCATCACGACGCGCTGATCGAGATGGCGGGCGTCGAGTTCCTCGCCGTCTCGGCCGCAGCCGCCTTCGCAATGGCGCGGGAGTTCGGATGGAGCGTCCGCTCCGCCTCGCTGGCCGCGTTCCTGACTGCGCTGACCCCGGGCCTCCATCTCCAGGCGACCTCCTGCCTCAACGACGGCCCCGTCGCCGCGCTCGTCCTCTCGACCGCCGCGCTGATCGCCGCGAAGGCCTCCCCGCTGCTCCTGCTGATCCCGGTCGGCCTCGGCGCCGGCGTCAAGCCGACTTTCGTCTACGCGATGCCGGGCCTCGCCGTCATCGCCCTTCTCTTCCGCCGCGAGCGGTCCGGCCTCCTCCCGTCGCCGAGGACGGCGGCCGCCGTCGCCGCCGGAGCGCTGGCGGTGGGAGCCACGTGGTACCTGCGGAACTGGCTCGTGTATGGAAGTCCGATCCATCCCATGGGCTCGGAAGGCATGAAGAGCCTGGCCACCGGCTCGACCCTGCAGCAGCTCGGCCCCAGCCTCTCGGGATTCCGCGAGAATCTCGCCTGCTTCCTGGACATCCGGGTCTACGACCGGAGATTCCCGGCGGACTCCCTCGGCGCCGGCAATTTCAACTGGGGCGCCGTCGCCTTCGCGATCGGCGCGCCGGCGCTCATCCCGCTGCTGCGCGAGGAAGCGCCGCTCCGCCGGGTGGCGATCGGGCTGACGGTCTCCCTGCTCACCCTTTTTGCGCTCGTGCAGCTCGACCTGTGGTACGCGAGATTCGTCCTCTTCTTCGCGGTCCTTCCCGTCCTCGCCGTGGCCCGGCTCTGGGAACGGCAGAAGCTGGTGGCCTTTCTCGGATCGCTCGCGCTCGCGGCCGAGCTGCTGGCCACCTTCGCGCCGGCCTCCCTTCCCCGGGAGTCCCTGCGGCGGATGCAACGCGAGGGGGTCGCAAGCCGGGCCTCCACTCCCGTGCCCGCCGCCGCGGACGCCGTGGGGTACGTGAGCGGCGACTTCAACGGAGCCTACAGCCTCTACGGGCCCGGCTGCTCGCGCCGCGTGGTCTATCTGCGGGACGAGACGATCGACGGCCTGCTGGGCCATCTCCGGAGCGAAGGGCTGAAGATCTTCTACGTGTCGGAGGGGCTGCGGACCCGGCAGGCGATGCTGGATGACGCGGTGCGCCGAGGCCGCCTGAGCCCCTTCAAGGAGGGCGACTGGAAGGGATACCAGGTGCTGCCCTGAACCTGAGGGGTTATTTTTCCTTCTTGTAGGCCTTGAGCACGGGGAGGACCTTCTCGGCGACGTCGGAAAGGCGGGCGGCGTCGTCCTTGATGGCCTGGGGATCCTGGGGGCTGACGCCTCCCGACCAGCGGACCAGGAGCGCGTCGCCGCGGGCCGCGATGTCGCCGGGAACGAGGCTCTTGGCGGCGGCGTCCTTGAAGATCTGTCCGGGCCGGATGGGTTCCCTCCGGTCCTTGAGGAAGGCGACCAGGATCTCCTTCAGCCCGACGGCGAACTCCTTCAGGGCGGCCGGGTCGCCTGTCTTCACGCCCGCGGAGCACTTCTCCAGACGGGCGACATTTTCCTGCAATTTGTCGAAATCCATGAAGGTCTCCTGCAGCAGAGGTGAATCGGCCGTTACTCTAGCACCCGCTTCCGGAAGGGTCAACGGAGAGCGGCGCGGCGGGGAGGCTGACAATTCATGTTAGAATTCCGCTCCGGGGTGACAATTATTGTCACTCCGGGGCTGACTCCCCCCGAACCTGGGGGCCCCGCCTTGGCCTTCCATTTGCTAGAACGCAGTATTCGAATTTTGGGAATCTCTATGAACCAGCGCGGATTCACGCTGATCGAGCTGATGATCGTGATCGCGATCATCGCCATCATCGCCGCCATCGCCATCCCGGGTCTGCTGTCGAGCCAGCGGGCCTCGAACGAGCGCAACGCCTCGACGTCCCTGAAGACGATCACGGCGGCCGAGGCGGACTTCCGATCCAATGACCGGGACGGGAACAAGGTCAACGACTTCTGGACCGCCAACGTCGCGGGGCTTTACACGATCACCAGCGCGGCGATCGCCGGCGCCACGGCCAATTCGACCACCGACCCCTCCGTGAAGCTCATCGAACTTTCGCTGGCCTCGGCCGACGCCGACAGCACCTTCTATACCGCCGGCAGCGAGAACCTGGAGTTGAGCAATTTCGCCATCTCCTCGACCAAGGCGGGCTACTGGTACAATGCCCTCGTCTCGGACATGAACGTTTCGGGAACGAACGAGGTTACGTACAAGTTGGACACGGGCGGGACGCCCCCGATGGGAAGCGTGCACAACCTTTGGAAATTCGGATTCACGGCCTGGCCCGAGGCCCAGACCCAGGGGAAGTTCGTCTACATCATCGACGAGAACAACACCATCTACCGCAGCGCCACGAGCACGGTGATCCGTCCTTCGGCCTCCAACCCGCCCGGATGCCCCACGGCACCCTACGACACCTTTCCCAACGGGACAAACCTGAAGTCCTTCTGGAGCAAGCTGGACTAG
>JACQFK010000310.1 GCA_016200125.1 Planctomycetota bacterium | reverse complement strand
GTAGCCGGTGGCGCCGGGGAAGGCCCCCCAGGCGAACTGGGTGTTGGTGGGCCAGACGCCCGTCTGGCCGTCGACCGGGATCTGGAGCACGAAGGGGTTCTGCGGGGCCGGCGACGTGGCGAAGGGGTCGCCGCTCGTGTAGGTGAGGTTGCAGGCCGGGATCAAGAGGGCGGCCGCGAACAGCAGCACGACGCGCAGCGTCGGAATCATCATCCGTCTCCTCCCAAGATAGTACAGCCCAGAGCCGCTTTTCCCTGCCCCCCTGCGAAACATGGGGTAAAGTTCATGAGGTACGCGGGTTCGCACGATCAGGGTTCCGGCGCCCGGGAGTTCGGGGATGCTGTGGTTGCTCGCCCTCCTTGGAGGAGGGATCTGGGAAACAGGGTCATCGGCCTCAACGGCCGTTCCGCCCCTTCCCTTGACCCTCGAATTCCGCGGCTTTGAGCCCGCCCCCGCCGAGATCCCCGAGCTGGATTCCCTCTGGCGGGTCGCCTGGATCGCCGAGCCTCCGCGGGAGAAGGCGTCCGGATTCCGCTGGCCGGTCCTCGCCTGCCCTCCGGAATCCGAACGCCTTCCGGGAAGCGACGGCGAGCGCTGGGAGCCCTACTTCACGAGCCGCCTCGAGCTGGGCGCCGCCCGGCTGCGGGCGATCGAGACGGCGCCCGTGGTCTATCCGGCGATCTCGCGCGCGATCCTGGGCCTGCCCCTGGGCCTGATCGAAGCCGTCACCACGCTGACGCTGCCCGATACGGTGATCGTCAACGGGCGCCGCGTGTTCGACCAGGTCGACGCGACCGAGGACCTGGCGACGATCACGGGGCGGACCCTGCTCATGGCCGAGCTCAAGTTCTTCGCCTCGCTGCGGACCTCGGAGATCAACAAGTTTGGGGCGCAGGAGGGCACGGAGGACCTGGATCAGCAGCGCTTCAACCGCCTGCAGTGGCGCGCGCTGTTCAACGCCACGAAGAGCGCCTACCGCGAGCGCTTCGAGATCCCCTCGCTCGACCTCGACACGATCCTGAGCGCGCTCTCGACCGGCGACTGGATGGACTTCATCATCGTGCCCGCGGCGGTCTCGGTGTACGCCGCCCGCTTCGGCATCGACCGGAAGATCCGGGTCTCCGACGACTTCCGGATCGAGCTGCAGATCGAAAAGGCGACGCGCTTCCAGAAGGTGCTGACGACGGACCACGGCGGCCGCCTCTTCAGCGCGTCGTTGAACTTCTTCAAGCTTCCCGTGAGCGCGATCGTGAGCCTGGAGGCCGCGCCTCACGGGGTGGGCTTCGAGTTCATCGGGATCGGCACCGACGTGAACACCGCGCTCTGCGCCATCAACAACTACGAGGCCCCGCGCGATCGGCGCTAGGGATCGTAGAGCAGCACGTCGTCAATCCAGAGCACGCCCGAGCCGGCCACCTTGAACAGCAGACCGTCGATCTCGCGGCAGCCCGTGGGCAGCGCCAGCCGCGCCTCCTGCCAGTCGTCGCGCGCGGAACGGACGCTGATCGGCGCGGACGCCTTCGACCCGCTCTCCGCCGCCGCCGTGAATTCGGCGGCGCCGGTCAGGCGGTAGCGGAACTTCAGACGGACCTCGCGCTCGTTCACCGGCCGGAGCCCCCGCAGCGAGACGAGGAGCTTGTCCTGGACCGAGCGCGCCGCCTTCCACTTCAACGGCTTCTCGTGGGCGACGATCTCGAACTCGCCGGGCCACTCCTTGCCCTGCTTGCCGGTGTCGAAGCCGCCCGTGAAGACGATCCGCGAGGGGAAGGGCTCCTTCTCTCCGTCCGGCGCCGCGTCGTAGAGGATGATGTCGTCCACGATGAGCTCGGCCGAGGGGTCGACGTAGAACTGGATGTCGTCGATGCGCTCGTCCTCCGAGAGGGGGCCGCCGGTCCCGTCGGGGCGGCGCAGGAGCGTCATGTCGACGTTCCCTTCCTGCCAGGATCCCTGGGGAAGTCCCGTCAGCTCCAAGCGCCGGTGGTAGTTGTTGGTGAGGCTGAAAATCTGGACGCGGAGCCGATCCGTTCCTCGGAGCCAGCAGCGGAAGCGAAGCCGCGTGTGCTTGCCCATCGGCGGCCCCGGCACCGGGTTGAAGATCACCGCCGTGTAGCGCGCGGCCGGATCTCCCATCTTGTCGTCGAAGTCCTTCGACAGGGTCCCGCGGCAGGCGCGGCGGCTTCCGGTCGGGACGTTTTCGGTCTCCGGCTTCCCCGCCAGCCACCAGCGCTTCTCGATGTCCGTCTCGAAGTCTTCGATGGCGTGGACGCGGTAGGGCAGTCCTTCGGCGGGCGCCGAGCCGCCCCGCGCGCCCGGCGAGCCGCAGGCGGCCAGCAGGAGGAAGACCAGGCTCGCGCGCCTCATTTCACCGAGAAGCGCCGCTCGATCCGGCTCGTGTTCCCCTGCTTGTCCTTGACCTCGACGGCCAGGCGGCCCGAGGGCAGCGCCTCGACCGCCTTGGAGAGCTTCAGCTCCCACACGCCCTGCGTGACCTGTTCGAAGCGCGACGCGAGGTTCGTCCCCGGCGCGGCGCCGTCGACCGCGAAGTCGGCCGTCACCTTGAAGGTCGCCAGGTCGAGGCCCGTGTAGTAGTCGTGCATGCCGATCCGGATCCGGGAGAGCGGACCGTTCGCGCCCGCCGCGGGACGCGACACCGTGAGCGTGGGCCGGGCGTCGTCGCACATCCAGCCGAAGCCGCGCGCCTCCGGGTTCTTGGGGTCGTAGTCGAAATCGATCGGGCAGCCGAGGTCGATCCAGCGGGCGATCGTCCGGCGGTCTTCATCCGTGAGCGGCTCGACCTTGATCTTCCGTCCGTCCGGCGCGACGTAGGTCCCCGCGACGGCATCCGCGGGCGGCATCGCCTGGCCCACGTAGTCCAGGTCCCAGCGCGAGCGGTTCTTGCCGAGATCGACCTTCTCGCCCTTGAGCGCGAGCACGCCGCTGCCGGGCTCCGTCTCGGACGGATGGTCGTCGTTCGAGAAGCCGTCGAGCCTGCGCCCGAAGATCTTCCAGGCGAGCAGGCTGCGGCGCGCCTGCAGCTTGCGGATGTAGCGCGACGCGTTGGGATAGCCCCAGCTGTCGTAGCCGACGGGCTTGATCCCGAACTTCGCCGGCTCGTCCATCGCGAGCCGCACGTAGGTCCCGGGGAACTTGCCCTTGCTCTCGATCGGGATGAGGTCGTCGTCGGCGTCGAGCACGAGGCCGGCGGCGGGCTTTTCGGACGCCTTGGTGTGGCAGGCTGCGCAGCTCTTCTTCAGGATCGGCTGGATGTCGCGGAAGTACTCGACCGTGACCGGGCCTCCCTTGGCCATCTTGATGCCGGACTCGTCCTTCGCATCCCACTTCTTGCCGGACTCGTCGGCCGCCTTCGAGGTGACGAGCGGCGTCTGATTCACCAGGTCCCAGATCTTGTAGTCCGGCTTCGCCGCCGCGGTCTGCTCGAACAGCGTGGGCTTCTGGCTGTGGGCGTGGCAGCCGCCGCAGTTGTTCCGGATCTCGCCGGGACGCAGCTGGTGCCAGGTCTGCGACATGTTGAGCACGATCCCGTTCTTGTCGACGGTCTGGAAGGTGAAGACCGTGTCGGCGGGGATCCGCGCCAGGAAGCTGGTGTCGGGATTCTGGTCGGGGTCGGAGGGCTCCCTGCCGCTGTCGAACTTGCGGACGGGGATCTCGCCCAGGATGCGCAGCCGCTCCGACGCGTGGTTGAAGAAACGGCGGCCGCCCTTGGGCCCCTCGCGGCGGTCGGACGTCGGCTCCATCACGAGGACGCGCAGCGCGTGGATCTCGTCGTTCGAGTAGAGGCCCGCGTCGCCGCCCTGGTTGTGCCAGTTGATGGGCATGCCGTTGCCGTGGCTGGTGAAGGCGTCGAGGCCGCGCCAGGGATCCTTGCCGCCCGGATAGGTCGCCGTCACCGAGCCCTCGGGGACGACGCCGTTGGGATAGCTCTCGCGCTTGTAGAGGCTCGAGGTGCCGACGAGGCCGAAGGGCGCCCCCTCGGGGAGGAGGGGGGACTTCGAGCCGTCGTTGGCGACCGGCGCGATCGTCTTCGGCTCCTTGATGCCGTAGATGCGCTCGTACGAGACGACCGCGCGGGGCCAGGACTCGTTGTAGTTGGGATCGTTCTTGATGAGGAGCAGGTCCGCCGGCTGCTGCACGGGCTTGCCGCCGCGGACCAGGTAGATGCCGCCGTCGAGCTGCGGCAGGTACTTGTACTGGTGGTTCACCGGCCCGGGCGAGTAGATCGTGAGCATGTGGTTGTCGGGCGCGCCCGAGGGATGGGTGAACTTGCCGACGCGCGGGGACTTCTTGTCGCCGAGGATCGAGGGATCGGCCTCGCCCTCCTGGTTGAGCGCGAAGGGCGTGAAGGAGACCGAGTTCGTCGGCATGAAGGGCATCCGGTACCACTTGCCCTTGCCGTTGTCGTGCCGGCCGAAGCGCCAGCCGCCGTTCCGCGGATCGTTGGCGTAGCCGGGTCCGAAGCCCGGGTAGCCCTCGGGGATCGACGCGGGGATCTGGATGTAGGCGCCGAAGCCGCTGTTGTTCTGGTTGTAGTACTCCTCCACGATGATCGAGCGGTCCGAGAGCTGCGTCTGGAAATGGAAGCCGTTCGAGGCGCCGCCGGGATCGAAGGCGCTGACCAGCGGGCCCCAGTCGGAGCCGTCGGGGTTGATCGTCCAGATGCCCCAGGAGATCTCGCTGCGGACGCCCTGGGATTCGAGCGTGCTGAACATGATGCGCCCGTCGGCGAGCACGACCGGGTGGAGCGCGCCGGCGATGTTCAGGTGGCCGATCTTCTGGAGGTTGGCGGGATAGGCCTCGTCGGGCGCGACGCTTTCGTCGCGGTCGTCCATCACGAAGAGCTGGAGCGCGACCGCCGGATAGCCCTTCGAGGGCCGGAAGCCCTCGCGGTTGCTCGTGAAGGCGATCCTTCCGCCCGGCAGGGGGCAGGGGCCCATGCTGAAGACGCCGTAGGGCAGCCAGTTCTTGTCGCCTTCCTTGCGCGAGCCGTTGCGGTAGTCGCTCGCCCAGTTGGCCGCGCCCGTGTTGGGGACGAAGACCTGGTTCGTC
>JACQFK010000277.1 GCA_016200125.1 Planctomycetota bacterium | reverse complement strand
CCGCGAGCTGAAGCGGCCGGACGAGGCGATCGCCCAGTACGAGGTCGCGAAGCGGATGCGGCCCGAGGAGGAGATCTCCTGGACGGCACTCGGCTCGATGTACGACGAGCAGGGGGACACCTCGAAGTCGGAGGAGATTCTGACCGAGGCGACGAACCGGTTCGGCCTGCGGGGCCAGGTGCGCACGCAGCTCGTCGGAATCCTCCGGGCGCGTATTGAGAAGCTGAAGGCGGAGGGGAAGAAGGCGGAGTCGCGGGCGATCCGCCGGAAGCTCGCGGACCTCCAGGTCATCGATGACGCGCTCTACGATCTCAAGATCCTGATGACCTGGGACGCCGCGTCTGACGTGGACCTGGACGTCTACGAGCCCGGCGGCGAGCGGGTGGGCCACACGGGCGCCAACTCCAAGGCCGGAGGGCACTACCACGGCGACAATACCCGCGGACTCGGGCCGGAGGTCTACACGATTGCGCACGCGATCCCCGGCCTCTACCAGGTGGCGGCCCACCTCCACGGCAGCGTCCGCTCGAAAGTGAAGTTCGTCGTCATCCTCTACGAGGACACGGACCGCGAGGAGCGGCGCGAAGAGACGGTGATCCTAGACGTCGCCGGCCAGCAGCAGTACATCCGGGACATCATCATCTCCCGCTAAAGCGGTATACTTCAGGCAGGGCGTCCGCCCCTGCATGAACAAGACCTTCGATCCGGCTCCGGCCCCCGTCATCCCCGGCTTCGAGATCCTCGAACGGCTGGGCGAGGGCGGCATGGGCGTCGTGTGGAAGGCCCGGCAGACCGCGATCGGCCGCTTCGTGGCCGTCAAGGTCCTCCGCGACGAGCTGCAGCAGGAGTCCGAGTACATCAAGCGCTTCTTCCGGGAGGCGCGGCTGGCCGGCAAGCTGCGCCACGCGAACATCGTGAGCGCCCTCGACTGCGGGATGGTCGACGGCCGGTCCTACATGGTCATGGAGTTCGTGGAAGGGAAGGCGCTCGACCGGATTCTGGCGGCCCGCGGCCCTCTGCCGGAGGCCGAGGCCCTCGACATCGCGCGCGGCGTGTCCGAGGCCCTCCAGCACGCCTGGTTCCACAAGATCGTCCACCGCGACCTCAAGCCGCAGAACGTCCTCCTCACGAAAGAGGGCATCCCGAAGGTCTGCGACTTCGGCATCTGCCGCGACCTGCACGACCTGCCGCATCTCACGTCGCTCGGCCTGATCCACTGCACGCCGGAGTACTCCTCGCCGGAGCAGGCGCGGGGCGACAGGGACATCGACGTGCGCACGGACCTCTACTCGCTCGGCGTGACGCTCTACGAAATGCTCACGGGGAAGATCCCCTTCGAGGCGTCGGATCCGGCCACGATGATCGTCCGCCACGCGATGGACCGGCCGCAGCCGCCGATGGAGAAGAACCCGTCGATCACGCCCTGGACGAACCAGCTGGTGCTCGACCTGCTCGAGAAGGCGAAGGAGGAGCGGCCGATGGCGCCGGCGCTCGTGATCGAGCGGATCAAGGCGGCGTCGGCCCCGGGGCGGAGTGGCGGGTCGTCGCCGACGGCCCGTTGGCGGATCACCCGCTCCTGGCGGGGCCCCCAGCGCCGCGCGTCGCCCGCTGCGCCCGGGCCCTAGCTGGTCGCCGCGATCGGCATCGCGCTGGCGGCCGCGATCCTGATCGGCGCCTGGGCCTTCCGGGTCCGGACCGAGCCCCATCCTTCGGAGCTTCCCCGGCCCCGCCCCGCCGCGGCAGCCGCGAGACCCGTCCATCCCGTCGAGTCGACCCCCGAGGAACTGCGGCAGCAGAACCTGGCGCGCTTCCTCCACGCCTTCGAGTCGGGCCCTGCCGGCGGGGTGAACCACGGGCTGGTGCTGGGCCCGCTTCACCACTCCGAGGACCGCTCGTTCGACTCCCCGGTGGCCCGCGAGGCCGAACGGACCGATCCCATCCCGGGGCTGGAATTCGCCCGCCTCGACGGGGTCATGACCCGCTGGATTCGGCAGGAGATCGGAGGCGGAACCCTGGACGTGTCCGAGGCGCTGGGCGTGAGGGACGAATCGCCGTATCTCGCGATGGCTGCGTGCTGGGTGGAGTGTCCCGAGAACCTCTCCGTCGAGCTCCGGTTCTCATCGTCGGGCGGTTACGAGTTCCAGCTCGACCGGCGCGTCCTCGCCGCCTCCCCCTCTCTGCCGAAGACCGCTCCGGAGCCCTTCCGCCAGAAGATCGTGCTGGGGAAGGGCTGGCACAGCATTCTCGTCAAGGCGGATCGCCTCGAGGGCCGGCTGGTGCTCCAGCTCAAGATCGTGAGTCCGGAAGGGGAGCGGCTGCCGTCAATCCGGGTGTGGCATTGAGCCTGGTGTTCGCGGCGACCACGCTGATCGGCGCCTTCCTCCTCTTCCAGATCCAGCCGCTGCTGTCCAAGGCGATTCTTCCGGTCTACGGCGGCGGCCCGGCCGTGTGGACGACCTGCCTGCTGTTCTTCCAGTCGCTCCTCTTCGCCGGCTATGCCTACGCCCACCTGAGCGAGCGGCGGCTCCCGCGGATCGCGCGGCTGATCGTCCACCTGGGGCTGATCGGCGCGGCGCTCTGGTTTCTGCCGAAGCCGCCGGACGAGCGCGTTCAGCCGGAGGAGTCCGCGAATCCGACCTGGCCCATCCTGCTGATCCTGGCCGTCCAGATCGGCGTGCCGTACTTCCTGCTCTCGTCCACGGGTCCGCTGACCCAGGCCTGGTTCTCTCGGGTGATGCCGGGCCGCTCGCCGTACCGGCTCTACGCGCTGTCGAATCTCGGTTCGCTCGCCGCGCTCCTCACGTATCCGTTCGTCGTCGAGCCGCTTTGGGGTCTGCGGATGCAGCTGACGGTCTGGCGCTGGGCCTTCGTCGCCTACGCCGCGCTTTCGGCGGCGGGGGCGATCGCGGCGGCGCGCGCGGCCCCGGAGGCCGAAGCGGCTGGCGACGAGGAGCCGCCGCCGACCGCGGGGATGAAAGCGCTCTGGGTGCTGCTGCCGGCCTTCGGGTCGGCGATGCTCCTCGCGGTGACCCAGCAGCTGGGCCACGAGGTCGCGGTGATCCCCTTTCTCTGGATCCTGCCGCTCGCGGCCTACCTGCTGTCGTTCATCCTGGCCTTCGATCATCCGCGCTGGTTCCTGCCGGCGCCGACGGCGGCGGGGACCCTGCTCCTGGCCTTCGGCGCGGCGATCTCGCACGGATTCCGGACCGCGTACCCGCTGCGGACGACGGTCGGGATCGGCCTCAACGTCGGCGCGCTGTTCGGCGCCTGCATGCTCTGCCACGGCGTGCTGGCGCGGCTGAAGCCGGAGGCGAGGCACCTGACGTCCTACTACCTGTCCCTCTCCGGCGGCGGGGCGCTCGGCAGCCTGTTCGTGAGCCTCGTCGCGCCGGCGCTGTTCACGACGCTCGTGGAATGGAAGGCGGGAATGGCGATGACCTACGTCGGCGCCTGGCTCGTGCTGGCCTGGATCTGCCGGGGCGGGCTCCGCGCCCACCTGAACGCCGCGGCCGCGCTCCTCGTGGTCTCGGGGATCGGTCTCGCCTTCCTCCTCGCCTGCTTCGTCACCTACAGCCCCCAGCTTGAGGTGGTGCGCAACTTCTACGGCGTCGTGGGGGTGGAGGAGGCGGGGGGGAAGGACGGCTGGCGCAATCTGATGAACGGACGCATCCTGCACGGCCGCCAGTTCCTCGGCGGGGAGCTGCGGAAGAAACCATCGACCTACTACGTGGAAGGGTCGGGCATCGGACTCGCCATGGCGCGGCTGCGGTCGCGCGACGATTTCCGGATCGGCGTGGTGGGGCTGGGCTCGGGTACGATGGCAGTCTACGGTTCGCTCGCCTCTCAGACCATCCGCTTCTACGAGATCAATCCCGAGGTAAAGCGGCTGGCGGAG
This sequence comes from Planctomycetota bacterium, assembly GCA_016200125.1. The sequence continues at coordinate 2,610 of JACQFK010000277.1, read as the reverse complement.
ACCTGGTTCTCCTATCTGAAGGACTGCCCGGCGAAGGTGGAGGTGGTGCCGGGCGACGCGCGGGTGTCGATGGAGCGCGAGGCGCCGCGGCGCTACGACGTCCTCGTGGTGGACGCCTTCACGGGCGACACCATCCCGACGCACCTGCTGACCCTGGAGGCGATGGAGGTCTACCGGAAGCACCTCATCCCGGAAGGCGTGCTGGCGCTGCACATCAGCAACCGGTCGGTGAGCCTGGCGCCGGTCGTGCGCGGGGCGGCCCACCGGCTCGGGATGAAGACGGTCGAGGTCAACTACGAGCCGGGCAAGGACGACCGGGGCGGCGCGTCGAGCCTGTGGATGCTCTGCACGAGCAGCGAGGCGGCCTACCGGGACCTGAGCCCCAACGCGACGCCGTCGGCCGACGCGCGCGAGTTCGTCTGGACGGACGACTTCAGCGACATGTTCTCAATCCTGCGCCTGCGCTGAATCGCGCCTGTAAATGGAGAGTTGAACGGGGTCCGGGCCGGTAGAATGAACTCATGAAGTTCTGGAGGATTCATCTCGCCTGGATCTGCGTGGCGATGCTCGCCGCGGCCCTGGGGCGCTGGAGCGCCGGACGTCGAGAGTCCGGGGTTGCACCTGAGGAGAGAGGGCTCAAGCCGGCAGTTACGCGGGTCGAGAAGACGTCGGGGGCCGGCGCCTCCCCGGGGGAGCCGGCGCACTCGCCTGCTCCCCTGCAGAGTCCGGAGCAGATTCCCGCTCAATGGCTCGCGCTCTCGGAGGGAGCCGTGAGTCTCGACCAGATTCGCCAGGGGCTCAAGAGCGACGACTACTCGAGCCAGTGGCGCGCCGTCCGGGCGATCGAACAGATCCGCGATCCCAAGATCCGGCGAGAACTGCTCCTGGAGCAGCTCAAGTGCACCGAGCCCCAGATGCGCTGGGGCGCGCTCCACAAGCTGAGGCGGCTGATCGGCGATGAGGCGACGGGAATCCTCCAGGAGCATCTCCGGTCCGACCCCTCGGCGGACCTGCGGGTACATGCCGCCGCGCTGCTGGGCGAACCCGGAGGGGAAGGGAACATCGAGCTCCTGCTCAAGTCGTTCCGGGAGGATGAGTTCCGGGTGCAGGTGGCGGCGGCCAAGTCCCTCAACTTCCTGGGCCAGCCCGGCCCGATGACCGAGGTCATTCCCCGGCTGGCGGCGGGCCTCGAAAGTCCCGATGGCGCCGTGAGGAAGGAAGCAGCGGGGCAGCTCGCGGCCTTCCTGAGTCCCGTGACGATTCCGCATCTGACGCGGGCCCTCCGCGATTCGAACGGCGACGTGCGGGCCGGCGCTGCCCGGGGGCTGGGGGAACTGGCCGAGACCGGCCATCCGGAAGTGATTCCGCTCCTGGAGTCAGTGGTCCAGGATCCGGTCGCGGACGTCGCCGAAACCGCGCGAGCGTATCTCAAGCGCCTGAAGGAAGCGGCGGGCAAGTAGTCCGAAGGCGCTAGTGGCCCAGCTCGGAGAAGAGGGTCACCGGGAGCAGGACGGTGTCCAGCACGAGGCTGAAGGGCACATCCACGCAGCTGATGAGGGCCGTGCTGCAGGGGCCCGTGTTCCCCAGGTCCTTGATGTCGTAGCGCAGGCCGCCGTATATCTGCGGCTGGTCTCCCAGATTGGCGAAGGTGCCGCATCCGCCCAGGAGCAGGGCGCCCGCGAGGAGAAAGGGTCGCAGCGCGGCTCTCATGACCTTAGTATAGTAGCTGGTCCGGCGGAGGGACTTCTCGATGGCGAACGGGATGACGCGGCGGGAGCTGCTGGCGGCGGGGACCTGCGCGGTCGCGGCGGCGGCCTGGCCGCAGGAGCCGCGCAAGCCCCTGCGCATCGGCGTGATCTCGGCGGCCATCGAGGGGAAGCCGCAGAAGACCAACGGCCATACCTGGCACTTCGCCCAGTACTTCCATCCCGAGATCAACCCGGCCGCGATCAAGAAGTACCTGGATCCGGGGTCGGCCCGCATGTTCGAGAAGTACCTCCGCAATCCGCGGTATTCGTTCGATCAGCTCCCGTTCCCGGATACGCGGATCAGCCACGTCTACGCGAAGCCCGCCGACGGGCTGGAGAACTTCGTCGAGGCCTTTCCCGGCGTGAAGCTCGCGGCGTCGGCGGAGGAGCTGGCGGACTCGGTGGACGCCGTCTGGCTGGGCGACGCGTCGGGGAAGGGGGAGGACCACTTCGACCTGATCGCGCCGGCGCTCAAGAAGGGCCTGCCGACCTTCTGCGACAAGCCGATCGGGAAGACGGTGGAAGGGACGCGGAAGATTCTGGAGTTCGCGAAGGCGAACCACGCGCCGCTCATGTCGTCGAGCCTGTTCCGCCACGAGTTCGGCATGGAGCAGGCGCTCCGGATGCGCGATTCGGGTGACTTCGGGCCCATCGAATTCGTCCTCGCCAGCATGGCCGGCGGCTACAGCGCGGAGAACTGGTTCATCTACGGTCAGCACCCCGTTTGGGCGGTGACGACGCTGCGCGGGCCCGGCGCCGACGCGGTGAGCCTGGTGGCGCGCGAGGCCGCGGCCCACGCGACCATCACCTACAAGGACCGGATGCCGTCGGAGGTCTGGTACGGCCGGCCGGACCTCGTGGG
>JACQFK010000276.1 GCA_016200125.1 Planctomycetota bacterium | reverse complement strand
GAGTATCTTTGCGTTCATCATCCGTTCCTCAGAAGTCCCTTGGGCTTACAGCAGCTCTTTGACCGGCTCCCGGTTGTCCAGCAGATACTGCGGACGGCCGGAGGGGTCGATGAACTGCGTGGTCTCCACGTCGATCCCCAGGTTGCGGTACAGCGTGGAATGGATCTGGTGGAGATGGATCGGCGTCACGGCGTCGGACGCGTGACGGTCGGAGGAGCCGATCACCTGACCCGCCCGGATGCCGCCGCCGGCCATGAAAGCCGCCGCGACGCGCGGCCAGTGGTCGCGGCCGGCGTTGTTGGTGATCTTCGGGGAGCGTCCGAACTCGCCCCAGACGACGATGCTGACGTCATCCAGCAGGCCGCGGTCGGAGAGGTCGGTGATGAGCGCGCTCAGGCCCATGTCGAGCGCCGGGAGCTGGTCGCGCAGCGTCTTGAAGTTGTTCTCGTGGGTGTCCCAGCCGCCCCAGCTCATCGCGATGGCGCGGACGCCGGCCTCGACGAGGCGGCGGGCCATCAGGAAGTTGCGGTTGGCGGACATGCGGCCCTGGCCGGCGCCCTCGCCCAGGTAGCGCTTCAGCGTGGCCTTGTCCTCCTTGTCGGTGTCGAGCGCGTCGCCCATGCGGCCCGAGGTCACGACCTCGACGGCCTTCTGGGTGAAGGAGTCCATCGCCTCCATCTGGTGGTTCGCGTCGACATCGCGGCGCATCGTGTCCAGTTCGTTGAGGAGGTCCGTCCGGCCCTTGAGCCGGTCGGCGTTGATCTTGCCGAGGCGCAGGTTGGACTTGCCGCCGCCGTCCGGCACGTAGGGCTGGTGCATGGGTCCGAGGTAGCCCGGCGTCACGTGGCCCATGAAGGACACGTAGGGCAGGGCGCGGTCGGAGGTCGCCTGCGAGAGGCGCGACACGACGGAGCCGATCGAGGGGCGGCCGCCGATCGACTTGAGGGAGTTCTGGGAGTAGCCGGTCATCGCGGTGCTGTAGCTGTGCTCGTCCACCGAGCCGACCATGCCGCGGATGATGGCGAACTTGTCGGCCATCTTCGCGAGGCGCGGGAAGAGCTCGCAGATCTGCATGCCCGCGACGTTCGTCGGGATCGGGCGGAATTCGCCGCGGATCTCCGAGGGGGCCTCGGGCTTGAGGTCCCACATGTCCTGGTGGCTGGGGCCGCCGGACAGGTGGACGTTGATGATCGACTTGGAGCTGGTCTTCTTCCCCTCTTTCGCCTCGAGGCGGAGGAGATCGGGGAGGGCGAGGCCGCCCAGGCCCATGGCGCCGATCTTCAGGAAATTGCGGCGCGCGATGCCGTCGCAGCTGGGGAACCGGTCGCCGGTGATGGTCAACATGGCTCGCCCTCCTTCTATTCCTTTATCGTCCGAGTCTGACTTAATGGTTGAACAGGAACTCCTTGGTGTTGATCAGGGCCCACACGACGTCCTCGTAGGCCGCCGGGCGCTCCTTGGCTTCGAACTTCGCGATGTGGCCCAGCGCGTACTTCATCTCGTGCTCCGACGCCAGGCGGCCGAAGGCCCGGAGGTACAGCTCCTGGACCTTCTCCGCGTCCTGACGCTTCATATCGCCGGAGAGCTCTTTCGCTACACCGGAACTCATTTTTCCGTGGATATCCGGCGAGTTCAGGAGGTGGAGGCTCTGGGCGAGGGAGGCGTCGCCGCTCCGCTCGCACTCGCAGGCGCTCGCGCCGCCCGGCTTGCCGAAGACCGTCAGGAAGTACGAATTGACACCGCCGTGGTCGGGGATCTGGATCGCCCGCGCGCCGGCGGGCAGGCCCGTGAAGGCCGTCACGCTGCCGTTCATCTGGTCGATCGCGTCCAGCAGCACCTCGGCGTTGAGCCGGCGCGGATAGTAGCGCGAGAAGCTCTGGCGGTCCGTCGCGTTCTGCCCGTTGGGCAGGGACGAGAGCTGGTAGGTCGAGGAGCGGCAGATCGTCCGGATCAGCTCCTTCAGGTCGTAGGTCTCGGAGAACTTCTTCGCGAGCGTGTCGAGCAGCTCGCGGTTCGTCGCGGGGTTCGTGTCCCGCATGTCGTCCTCGGGGTCCACGATGCCGCGGCCGAGGAAGTGCTTCCAGTAGCGGTTGACCAGCGTCCGGGCGAAGAAGGGGTTGTCCTTCTTCGTGAGCCAGTCGGCGAGCGCGAGGCGGGGATCGTCGTCCGACGTCAGCTCCATCGGCTCGCTGCCCAGGCCCGTGGGCTTGAGGGTGGCGCCGGTCTTGGGGTCCTTGGAGCTCGCCACGCCGCGCTGGTGGAAGATGCGCTGCTCGTCGGGAGAAACGCCTTCCTTGCGGCCCACGCGCGAGAAGAAGGCCGCCAGGCCGTAGTAGTCCTTCCGGCTCCACTTCTCGAAGGGGTGGTGGTGGCAGCGCGCGCACTGGATGCGCACGCCCAGGAAGAGCTGGGCCACGTCCTCGACCTGCTCGAAGTCCTTCGTCACCTGGCGGTACCAGGCCACCGCGGGATGGTCGCTGATCTCGCCCGAGGCGGTCAGGATCTCGCGGACGAACACGTCATAAGGCAGGTTCTGGTCGAGCGAGCTCCGGATCCACTGGTGGAAGGCGAAGTTGCCGCTCGCGTAGGTGTCCTTGTCGCGCCGGTTGCGCAGGATCGACGACCACTTGTTGGCGAAGTAGTCGGAGTAGCCGTCGCTGCTCAGCAGGCGGTCGATCGCCTTGTCGCGCTTCGCGGGATCGGCGTCCTCGATGAACTTGCGCGCCGCGTCGGGGGCGGGCAGCCGGCCCGTGATGTCGAGCGTGACGCGGCGGAGGAAGGTGCCGTCGTCCGCCACCGGGGAGGGCGGCAGGCCGAGCTTCTTCAGCTTGGCGAAGACCAGCTCGTCGACGTAGTTCTTCGCGACGGGGAGGTCCTTGACCTCGGCGCCGAGCGGGACCGTGGCCTCGAAGACCGCCACGCGGTCCTGGTAGCGGATCATGATGCCGACCTCGCCGGGCATGCCGAGCATGCGGACCTTGCCGGTCTCGTCGACCTCGGCCATGAGCTTGTCGTTCGGCTCGTAGCGCGCGGTGCGCGTCACGTTCTCCCGGGTGCCGTCCGAGTAGTGCGCGACGACCATGAGCTGCTGGCGGGCGTCGGGCGTCAGGATCCGGTGGCGCGGGTAGACGCTGATGCCGGTGACCACGGCGTCCTGCTCGCGGCCGTAGGGCATGCCCTGCGTGATCCAGCGGACCATGAGGCGGTACTCGTGGCTATCCTTCTTCAGCTTGTCGCCGCCGCCGTGCGGGACGGCCGCGATGCCCTTGAGGAGCAGCAGGCTGTGCTCCGGCGCGGCGGGGAAGAGGCGCCGGCCCAGGGACTCCTTCACCAGATACTCGTAGTCGTCGCCCGGCTCGAAGCCCAGCAGCGAGAGGCGGAAGCCGTTCTGGCCTCCGCTCTTGCCGTGGCAGCCGCCGCTGTTGCAGCCGAGCTTCGTGAAGATCGGCGTCACCTGGTTCGGGAAGTTGATGAGCGGCGGGTCGACGAAGTGCTCGACCGTGATCGGCACGCTCGTCTTCGCGGCGCCCGCGCTCGCGGTCACCGTGGCGGTGCCTTCCTTCAGGGGCGTGACCAGGCCGCCGGCGTCGATCGTGACGATCCCCTCGGGCGCGGCGCTGTACTTGGCGGCGCCGGTCCAGTCGCGGACCTTGCCGTCGGGCATCGTCGCGCTGACCACCACCTGGAGCCGGGCCTCGGGCCCGATGAGGCTGGCCGCCTTGCCGGCGTCCTTCTCGTCGGTGTCCGCCGCCTGGATCGAGAGGGCGGTCGGCTGAGGTTGATCCTGGGCCGCGACCGGAATCGCGAGCGCCAGGGCCAGCAGCATCGCACGCATGTTCATCATCGAGCCCCTCGTATGCCTAATGTCCTTCGCGCCGTCCGAGTAACTCGTTTCTAGAAAAGTTCCTCGATCGGCTTGCCGTGCGGAAGCACCGGGCGCGGACGCCCCGCGTGGTCCAGGTACTCCGCATTCACGTCCACGCCCACATGACGGTATATCGTGGCGAGCACGTCTTGTGGCGTTTTCGGGTTGTCTTTCGGATAGCCGCCCTTGTCGTCGCTCGAGCCCACGACGCGGCCGCCCTGGATGCCGCCGCCCGCCACCGCCGCGCTGAAGACGTGCGGCCAGTGGTCGCGGCCCGACTGCTTGTTCATTTGCGGGGAGCGGCCGAACTCGCCCCAGGCGACCACCATCGTCGTCTCGAGCAGGCCGCGCTGGGCGAGGTCCTCGAGCAGCGCGGTGTAGGCGCGGTCCCAGCGCGGCAGGAAGCCGTCGCGCATCGTCTCGACGCCCTCGACGTGCGTGTCCCACCAGCGGACGTCGACGGTGACCAGGCGCACGCCGGCCTCGACGAGGCGCCGCGCGAGCAGGATGCGCTGCGACCAGGCCGGCACGCCACAGCGGTCCGGCGTGGGGGCCTTGAACTCGGGCATGAAGCCGTAGCGCTCGCGGATCTTGCGGGGCTCGGCGTCGAGGTCGAAGGCGGAGCGGGCCTCGGGGCCCGTGATGATCTG
>JACQFK010000313.1 GCA_016200125.1 Planctomycetota bacterium | reverse complement strand
GGGGGAAGATGAAGGCCGACGACCTGAAGGCCATCATCGGCAACTACGAGGGGCTCGTCGTCCGGAGCGCCGTCAAGGTCACCAAGGACATCATCGACGCCGGGACCAAGCTCAAGATCGTCGGCCGCGCCGGCATCGGCGTGGACAACATCGACCAGGAGGCGGCCACCCGGCGCGGCGTGATCGTGATGAACTCGCCGCAGGGCAACGTCGCCTCCGCGGCGGAGCACACCTTTGCGCTCATCATGGCCTCGGCCCGCAACATCGCCGCCGCGGACGCCTCGGTCCGCGCGGGGAAGTGGGAGCGGACGAAGCTGCTCGGCGTGGAGCTGGAGCTGAAGACCCTGGGAATCGTCGGGCTGGGCAAGATCGGCAGCATGATCTCCCAGTACGCGAAGGCCTTCAAGATGCGGGTGATCTCGTTCGATCCGGTCGTCACCAAGGAGCGCGCCGCGAGCCTCGGCGTCGAGCTCGTGGAGATGGAGCGCCTGCTCGGCGAGTCCGACTACATCACCTTCCACGTGCCGCTGACGGACAAGACGAAGGGCATGATCGGCGCGGCGCAGTTCAAGAAGATGAAGCGCACGGTCCGGCTCGTCAACACGTCGCGCGGCGGCGTGATCGACGAGAAGGCGCTGGCCGAGGCGCTGACCGCGAAGGAAATCGCGGGCGCGGCGCTGGACGTCTACGAGACGGAGCCGCCCGCGAAGGACCACCCGCTCTTCAAGGTAGAGACCGTCACGCTGACGCCGCACCTGGCCGCCTCGACCGAGGAGGCTCAGGTCAAGGTCGCGATCGACATCGCCGAGCAGTTCGTGGACTACTTCAAGAACGGGGTCCTGCGCAACTCGACGAACCTGGCGGGGCTGGCCGATCCGTCGCTCACGCCCTACATGAGGCTGGCGGAGGACCTGGGCGGCCTGGCCGCGCAGCTGGCCGGCGGCCGCGTGAAGGCGGTCACGGCGACCTTCCAGGGCCACATCAGCGGCTTCGAGGTCGGCCCGATCACCCAGTCGGCGCTCAAGGGCGCCCTGCAGCCCACGCTGGGGGCGGACGTCAACGTCATCAACTCCCGCCACTTCGCCCGCGAGGCGGGCATCCAGGTGGTCGAGGAGAAGCAGAAGGACGCGCGGAACTACAAGAGCCTGCTTTCGGTCAAGGTCGACGCCGAGAAGGGGACCAAGACCGTGTCGGGCGTGGTGTTCGAGGGGCGCGACTCGCGGATCGTCGAGATCGACCGCATGGACATCGACCTGCGGCCCTCGAAGCACATGGTGGTGCTCGCGTACCTGGACGTGCCGGGCATCGTGGGCAAGGTCGGGACCATCCTGGGCACGAACAACATCAACATCGCGCGGATGGAAGTGGGCCGCGCCGGGAAGGGCCAGCAGGCGATGATCCTGCTCTCCGTCGACGACCCGGTGAAGACCGAGGTGCTCGAGGAGATCCGCAAGGCGATCAACGCGCACGACGTGCGCTCGGTCATGCTGCCCTAGGTCCTGCCCTGCGGCCCGTCGACGGGCCGCGGCCCTCTCGAATCCCCTTGCCCCCCGCCGGTCCTGTGCTACACTCTGGGCGTCGTCGGTATTCCAGGAGAGAGGGGTTCATGCCGGAAGAGGCCGCCGTTTCCGTCCTCGCCATCGATCCCGACCCGGTCGTCCTCCACTTCGTCCGCAGGATCGCCCAGGGCTCGGGCTACGGCTACACGGGGGCCCGGAGCGCGGAGGAGGCCTTCAAGCGGATGCGGACGGCCCCGCCGGACGCGGTGGTGATGCGGGCCTCGCTGCCCGACATGAGCGGCCGCGAGTTCATCTCGATCCTGCGGGAGCGGCAGGCGGCGCCGCCGGTGCTGCTGACGGCCCAGCGGGGACAGGAGGCGGAGGTCACGGCGGGCCTCGAGCTGGGCGCGGTGAGCGTGGCGTTCTTCCCCTTCACGGAGGCGGAGTTCACGCTGCGGCTCGGGGCGCTGCTGAGGTGGGCCCGGAGGCCCGGCACGGCGGCGGTGCTGAACGTCGGGCCGGTGACGGTGGATCTCGAGAAGGGGGAGCTGCTCAAGCCCCATCCGCAGCCGCTGACGGCGTCCGAGCTGGAGATCCTGCGCTGGCTGCTCAGCCCGCCCGGGCGGGCGGTGACCCGCCGTCAGATCCCGGTGGGCACGGAGCGCGCGGTGGACGTCCACGTGGCGGCCCTGCGATCGAAGCTGGGGGCGGCGGGGGCCTGCATCGAGACGATCCGGGGGATCGGCTACCGCTTTCGCGGCGCGGCCTGCCTCTAGAAACAAATCCTCGAAATCCGTTCACTGACTTGACAGTTTGCAAATTGTAGTTTATAATCACCGGCGTCCGCATCAGAGAGAGGGGTCGTATCGATGAGCGAGAGAGGGTTCAGGCAGAGCCACCCAAACGCCTTCCCGCTCAGCGTCCGCCCCCGGAAAGGGGTCCCGCTAACGTTGCCCTAATACCCCACCCCAGCTGTCCGTCCAGAATTCGCTGTTCCCTACTCTCCCGCACGGGGATTCTGGGCGGAAATCTTGAGCGACGGGCCCGGCAGGCTGAGAATGGTCTGCCGGGCCCGCGCTGTTTCCGGAGAGGGGAGCGGGTTGGACTCCCCCTCGCGCCGGTTCTAGGCTAGAATCTTCGGGAATCAGGGGATGACCCCTCCGCGGGTCCTGCGCAGGGAGACTTTTTGCTCATCACGTGTCCGGAGTGCTCAGGCAAGCTGTCGTCGGTCGCGCCGACCTGCCCGCATTGCGGGTTCGTGCAGGCCGTCGCGAAACCCGCCGCTCCGGCTTCGCCGCCCTCCGCCGCCCCCCCGCCCGCGCCGGCAGCCCCGGCGCCCGAGCTGATCCTCCCCTCCGACAAATCCGTGCGCAAGGCCTCGCGCCTGCTCTGGTCGGAATGGATCCACTCGACGACCTGGAGGCTCTTCTTCGGCGCCGTCATCCTGCTGGCGGCGCTGGGGCTCATGATCCTGATCTTCCTGCTGGCCAACCGCATGAACGACAGCCAGCCGGCTCCCCTGCGGATGGAGAAGGCCTCCACTCCCTGACGAAGGCGATCCCGATGGCGCTGACGAGCTGCGCGGAGTGCAAAGGATCCGTGTCGACCACGGCCGCGCATTGCCCTCATTGCGGCCGCTCCACGGGATCTGCGTGGGGCGCCTGTCCCGAGTGCGGCGGCCCGATCGGCCAGGATCAGGAGACCTGCAAGGAATGCGGCTTTCCGCTGAGGCCTCCCAAGAACGCGCCCGCCGTCGCGAGCGCAGCTCCTCCGCCTCCGCCGCCGGCTCCGTCCTCATCGAGAGGCAGTACCCGCCGCAAGCAGAAGCGGCGGGCGACCCGAGGAGGCAAAGGCCGCCCGCTCCTGGAGGAGGCCGCGGAGCCTCCGTCGGCGATGATCTTCGCCGTGCTGGGCCTCTTCATCCCGATCCTCGCCATCATCGGCCTCGCCCAAAGCAAGCGGGGCAGCACCGCCTTCATCTTGTCCTGCGTCGACATCGCGCTCTGGATCGGCAGCGTGCTCCTGCTCGCGTCCCGCTGGCACTAGGAGGTTCAGCGGCGCGCGCCGATGCTCAGGTGGCAGCAGGTCAGCGGCATGAAGAGGGCGGCGAGCAGCCCGATCCAGAGGACCATCCCCAGCAGCGGCAGGAAAATCCGGGCCAGGGACGCTCCGCGCCCGCTCAGGCGCGTCAACAGGGCCGAAGCCACGGTGATCAGGAACGCCAACGCCATCGGACAAGCCGCCGCGGCCTCCGAGAGCGTCATCGCCGTCAGCGTGATCCCCGGCATCGGAACCTTCACCTGGCGATAGACCTCGCCGAACCTCGGCACGATCTCCAGCAGCGCAACCGCCGGGAACGCGAGCCAGAGGAGCGCGCCGATGCCCAGGTCCCAGCTCAGGCGCCTCGGCGGGGGAGGGGGCGGCACCCGCTCGTCGAAGGAGTCCGGCAGCTCGCGGAAGAGCGGGTCATCCTTCATGGGGCACCTCGTCTTCCTCGTTGGACGCCGGACAGTCCGCGACTCGTGCGCGCATTGACCCGGCGACCCCTCAGGGTACGATGTAGGCCGTCATGACGCCGTCGCCGCGCAGCCGCCGGGCCGTGAAGGTCCTGGTCGTCCTCCTCCTCGTCCCCGTCCTCGGCGCGGTCGCGGTCTATTTTTGGGTCCAGAGTCTCGCCGACCGGCGCTGGGCGGAGGCCGAGGGGCGCATCCGCCGGCTTTCGATCGAATACCCGCCGCCGCCTTCGCGTCCGCAGGCCGAGGCCATGTCCGAGCCTGCGAAGGAGATCCAGATCCACTTCGTGGCCGCGATCCGCGAGGCGGCTCGGAAGCGCGACCTGGAGCCCCAGGCCCGCGCCCTGCTGGGCCGGCGCAAAAGCGGGCCGGACTACGATCGCCTCCTCGGCGAAGCCCAGGACTGCCTCGACCGGCTGCATGCCGGCGCGCGGGAGTATGCCGCCCGGCCGTCGGAGTTCCCCCGCGGGTGGGGGGCGGACTGGGATCCGCCGACGCTGGCCTTCCTGATCTACAGCTCCGTCCTGCGCTCGCGGCGGCTGCGGGGGGACGGCGCGATCTTCGAGGCGGCGCAGACGAACCTGGACGCCCTGCACCTGGTCCGCTTCTGGGCGTCGTCGGGGCAGTGAGGCGGCCGGATCGACGCCCTCGAGATCGCCGACCACTCCCTCGAGGAACTCAGGGAGATTCTTTCGCAGGGCCGGCTGACCGCGGGAGATCTGTTGAGCCTGGAGCGGGAGCTGGAGACGGTCGATGCCGCCCTGAGATCGCCGCTGCACGATCTCGCTCCCGCCCTGGCCCGCTGGGGCGAAGGGCTGATGGAGCTGGAGGTCCGGCCGGACGAAGGCTTCATGAAGAGGGCTCCCTACCGCTGGAGGTTCTTCCTCCCGAAGCGGCTGATGAAGGCCGACGCCTTCGAAGTCATCGATCGCCAAGTCCGGGAACTGCTCGCCTGCCGGGATCGATCCTACCTCGAGGTCCTGGATCGGCTCAATCTGTGGTGGACGGAAGTCGAGGAGTCCAAGAATCCCATCCTCCACGGTCACGCCTTCTTCGGGCACGACGAAGGTTGGGTCGAGCTCGACCGGAAGGCGAAGGTCCGCCTGCTTCGCGTCGCGGCCCGCTACCGCGTCCGAGGCGAGTTTCTCACGCTGGAGGATCCCTTCGGCGGCGAGGTCCTTCATGCCGATTCTGAGAATCGGATGAAGTTCTGGAGCCGGGGGATGGACGGCCGGGACGACGGCGGCAGCAGCCGTTCCGACGGGCGCTGGAAGAACTCGGGCAGTCTCGGGGATCCCCGCGTCGCCCAGCCGCCGGGCGACATCGTGATCCAGGTGGAACGGCGTGCGGAATAGCCTCCCACCCGGCGGCGTTGGACGATCGGGCCCGCTTATGCGACAATGCCGCCCGACTCCATGAGCGACAGAGACACCAAGCCGCGCAAGCCGGCGCTCCAGCAGTTCAAGGCCGTCTGGCCGGACCTCTGGGCCCTCATCCGGCCCCGCCGCGGCCTGCTCTTCTGCGGCCTCCTCCTCATGATCGTCAATCGCGTGTCGGGCATGGGCCTGCCAGGCGCCGCCAAGATCCTCGTCGACGAAATCCTCGGCAAACACAAGACCCACCTGCTGCTCCCCGTCGTGTTCGGGCTTGTCGGCCTGACCCTTATCCAGGCCGCCTCCTCCTTCTCCCTGACGCAGCTCCTCTCCAAGGCCGCCCAGCGGCTCATCGCCGAGCTGCGGGAGAAGATTCAGGCCCACGTCGCGCGGCTGCCCGTCGCCTACTACGACTCCACCAAGACCGGCACCCTCGTGTCGCGGATCATGACCGACGTCGAGGGCGTGCGGAACCTGATCGGCACGGGGCTCGTCGAGTTCCTCGGCGGACTCATCACCGCGACGCTCGCCCTGGCGCTGCTCATCTACATCAGCCCCTTCATGACCCTCATCGCCTGCATCTGCCTGGCGGTGTTCACCCTCATCCTCCAGCGGGCCTTCGTCACCATCCGCCCCATCTACCGGGAGCGCGGCAAGATCAACGCCGAAGTAACGGGGCGGCTGACGGAATCCCTCGGCGGCGTTCGTGTGATCAAGGGCTACCGCGCGGAGGAGCAGGAGCGGAAGGTCTTCGCGGGCGGCGTCCGGCGGCTGCTGGACAACATCCTCAAGACGCTGACGGCGACCTCGGTGATGACCTTCGCCTCGATCCTCCTCATCGGGATCGTCGGCGCGATCGTCATCTACCTCGGCGCCCGGCAGATGCTCGCGGGGACGATGACCCTCGGCGAGTTCTTCACCTACAACATCATGCTCGGGTACGTGGCCGCGCCGGTGATCGGCATCGTCAGCATCGGGACCCAGATCACGGAGGCGATCGCGGGCCTCGACCGCATGCGAGAGGTCCTCAACGAGCGGCCGGAGGACGAGGATCCCGGGCGGACCCTGGCGCTGCCGGATCCGCCGGGAGCCCTCCGCTTCGACCGCGTGAACTTCAGCTATCAGGCGGACAAGCCGGTGCTGAAGGAGGTCAGCTTCAGCGCCGAGCCGGGGACCGTCACCGCGCTCGTGGGCTCCTCCGGCTCCGGCAAGTCCACGATCATCAGCCTCGTCGCCGCCTTCTACAAGCCGGTCTCTGGGCGCATCCTCGTCGGAGACACGGACCTCAGCGGGATCCGCCTCGACTCCTACCGCCGCGCCCTGGGCATCGTGCTGCAGGAGTCCTTCCTCTTCGACGGGACGATCCGCGAGAACGTGTCCTTCTCGCGGCCGGGGGCGGGCGACGAGGACATCCGCCGCGTCTGCAAGATCGCCCGCGTGGACGAGTTCGCGGAGACCTTCCCCCAGGGATACGACACGATCGTCGGGGAGCGGGGCGTGAAGCTCTCGGGCGGGCAGCGGCAGCGCATCTCGATCGCGCGCGCCCTCCTGGCCGATCCGCGGATCCTGATCCTCGACGAGGCGACCTCGAGCCTCGACTCGGAGTCCGAGGCGATGATCCAGCAGGGGCTGTCGCACCTGATGGCGGGGCGCACCACGTTCGTGATCGCGCACCGGCTCAGCACGATCCGGCGCGCCCACCAGATCCTGGTGGTGGAGGCGGGGGAGATCGTCGAGCGCGGCACCCACGACCAGCTCCTGAAGGCGCGCGGCCGCTACCACGAGCTCTACACGCGGCAGCACGACCTGGAAGCGAACCTCTTCCTCGCGCCCGGGGAGGGGGACGCGGTCGCCGTCGAGAAGGAGGGGGCGCCGGAGCCCAAGGAAACCGCCGCGCCGGATCCCATCAATCCCATGAAGGGGATCTGAGCTCTTCGGATTTCTTCCGGAATTCTCCTAACCCCCCACCGCCCTCCGGACATACGGGGATAAGATGAACGAAGGAAACGTCGAAGAGGCCATCCGCCGCGTCCGCGAAGGAAGCGTCGACGCCTATGAGATCGTCATCGGCGCCTGCCAGGGGCGGCTGCGGGCGATGATCTCAAACGTCTGCCCTCCGGGGATCGATCCCGACGAAATCGCCCACCTGGCCTTTGTCGAGGCCTTCCGGAAGATCGACCAGTACACGCCGAACACGCGCTTCTTCGCCTGGCTCGCGACCATCGCCCGGCTCCTCGTGCTGGTCGAGCTCCGCAAGCTCCGCCGTGAGGCGCGGAGCCGCGAGAACTATCTCGGCCGGGTCGTCGGCCAGGTGATCGAGGCCGAACTGGAGGCCGGGTCCGAGCTCGACGAGCAGCGGGTGCGGGCGCTCCGCGGCTGCGTTTCCGCGCTTCCTGATCATCTGCGGGAGGTCGTCCAGCTCCGCTACGACCGCGACGCCTCGATCGACAACATTTCCCGCAAGGTGGGGAAATCCTCGGGCGCCGTGAAGGTCCAGCTCTTCGACATCCGGCGGAAGCTGCGCGAGTGCGTGAACCGCAAGCTCGCGCTGCAGAGAGGGTAGGGGCGTGGATCGATTCGAAGCACTCCTGTCCGAATACCTCGACGGCTCGCTCGATCCTGCCGGTGGAGAGGAGCTGGCGAGGCTCGTCGAGTCCGACCCCGAGCGCCTGAAGGAGCTGGTGGACCTGGTCCGGGAGAACCGCATCCTCTCCGTGGAGCTCGGCGCCGCCCCCGAAGCCTTCACGAAGGACGTGATCGCCGACCTCGAAAAGGACAAGACCCGCTTCATCCGCGCGGTCATGACCGACGTGCGCGGCGGCGGCTTCCGTCCTTCGGACCGTCCGCGGAGGCTTCAGCGCTCCGGCGGCGCACCGGGCCCCGTTTGGGTGATGTGGGCCGCGATCGCGGCCGGCGCCCTGGTCGTCGTGGGCCTGCTCCTCCATGCCGTCGGCGGCGACTCCGAGCCCGCGCCCCGCCAGGTCCGGCGGGACCAGCGCAAGCCCGTCCCGCTCCCCGAGCCGAAGAGCGAGGAGCCTCTGCCGCCGCCTCCTCCGAAGCCGGAAGAGCCGAAGCCCCCGGCGCCGGCGCCCAAGCCCGAGCTTCCGCCGCCGGTGGTTCCGATTCCCGAGAAGCCGGTCAAGCCGGAGACGCCCGCGCCCAAGCCGGATCCCGTCGTCCCGAAGCCGGAACCGACGACCACCGTGCTCGAAGTCGCGCTGCTGGAGCGCCTGGACGGGGAGGTCTCCCTGACGCGGGGCGGACAGAAGAAGCCCGCGCAGACGGGCGAAGCCCTGCTGGCCGGGGACATCCTGGAGGCTGTCGCCGCGGCGGTCGTGAAGTACGCGGACGGGACCCGGGTGGAGCTGCGGGCCGGAACGATGGCCTCGTTCCCCGCGTCCGACGCGGGCAAGCGGATTGTCGTCGACCGGGGCATCGTCAGGGCGCAGGTCGCGAGGCAGCCCGCGGGACTGCCGATGCTGTTCGCGTCGCTCCATGCGGACGCGACCGTGCTGGGCACCACGCTGCGTCTGGCCGTGGATCCCGATCCCAAGGAAGGCACCCGGCTGGACGTGGAGGAGGGGAAGGTCAAGCTCCTGCGGAAACTCGACGGCAAGTCGGTCGAGGTCGCGACCGGCCACTACGCCGTCGTCGCGACCGGGATCCAGCTGGTGAGCAAGCTTGCCCGCGTGACGGCCGGACTCCAGGCCCTCTACACGTTCAAGGAGGGACGCGGGGGCGTCGTGCGCGACCTCGCCCGCGTCGGCGCGCCGATCGACCTCAAGATCGAGAACGAGCAGGCGGTGCGCTGGTCGCCCCGGGGCCTGCTGCTCGTCGCACCGACGCTGGTGGCGTCTCCGTCGCCGGCGACCCGGATCGCGCAGGCCTGCAAGCAGTCGAACGAAGTCTCGCTGGAGCTCTGGATCCGGCCCGCGACCCTGACGCCGGCCGCCAAAGACGGCCGCATCTTCAGTTTCTCCTCCGACATCCTGAACCAGAACTTCATGATCGGCCAGGACGAGTTCAAGGGCCCGAACCGCTCGTACTTCGTGCGGCTGCGGTCCACGGCTACCGATCCGGTCGGCAAGCCCGACCTCGCGTCGCCCGACGGCGGGCTGACGCTCAAGCTCACGCATCTCGTCTACACGCGCGCGACCTCCGGGGCGGCGGCGCTCTATCTGGACGGCGCGGAAATCGCGAAGACCAGCGTCGGGGGCAGCTTCGCCTCCTGGAACGACGGGTTCCGGATCGGCCTCGGAAACGAGTTCAGCAACGATCGCGCGTGGCTCGGGGAATACCACTACGC
>JACQFK010000267.1 GCA_016200125.1 Planctomycetota bacterium | reverse complement strand
TGGCGTGCGGATCGAGCGCCACCTGCTCCGCGAGGGCGAGCTGCTGAAGATCGGCAGCGCCGAGTTTCGTTGGACGGTCACGGTCGAGCCCGAGGAAGAGCAGGTCCTGGTGGTCGCGTCCACCCCTCTCCGTCGCCGAGAGCCCCGTCCGGAACTGAAACCGGACAAACAAATGAAACGAAACAAACCGTTTGTTTCGTTTCACGCTGCCGTGGCAGCGGGGCTGGGGGCCTTGCTGCTCGCGGTTATCCTGATCGTCATCTTCAGCAGATCCTCCCCCGCGGAGCGGAGCGTGGCCCGGCGGGAGGCGCGTCCCGCCCGGTCCGGATCCGGCGCCTCGGATTCCTTCGCGGTCCGCGAGACGGCTCCCGCGGAGCCTTCTGCGCCGCAACCGGAGCCCATCTCCGCAGTCCCCCGGCCCGTCGAGCCGGCGCCGATCCTGATCGAGGCGCTGAAGCCGGCCGTCCCGCAGACACCGGCCGCGAGCCCTGCGACGAACAAGGGCGAGCTCCGCGTGAAGTCCCCCCTCGAGCAGCGCTACGCGGCGCTGCTGGAGAGCCTCGAGCGGACCCTGACCCGCGGCTCAGGCTACGAGGCGGCCTACAAGGAGATCCTGGAGTTCCCGACGTCCGGCGGGCCGAAGGGCCTGGCGGAGCAGCTGCGCTCGCTGGCGGCGAGCCTCAAGGACGCGGTGGCCTGCCGCGAGTGCGCAGGGGGAAAGGCGACCTGCGAGCGCTGCCAGGGGAAGGGGCGGGTGGACCTCGACTGCGTCGTCTGCCAGGGCCAGGGGCGCGTCCGGGCGGCGGGCGCGGTCGGGGACGCCGACGTGAGCGTCCGCTGCCGGAACTGCGAGGGCAAGAAGGTCTTCCGCGGCGTGACCTGCGCTGCCTGCTCGCGGGCGGGGAAGACGACCTGCGCCGCCTGCGGGGGCAAGGTCTGGCCCTCCGACCGCTGCAGCCGCGCGGACTGCAGGGACGGGCGCATCCCCTGCCCGACCTGCAACGGGAAGGGCGTGGAATTCGTCAAGTGCGGCTTCTGCGTGAACGGCCGCGTGAAGGCGCCCGGCGCGCAGAACGGCGCGGACGTCACGATGAAGTGCCGCAACTGCGAGATCGACGGCACGCAGGGCACTGGGACCTTCAAGGTCGATTGCCGGACCTGCAAGAAGACGGGGAAAGTCTCCTGCGACGCCCAGGGCCGGAAGTCCGTGGAGACCGGGCAGAAGCCGCTGTCCACCGCGACGGTCTACACCCTCGAGCGCTGCCGGGACTGCTCGGGCGGCGGCTGCGGCCTCTGCTTCGGGCTGGGCTCAAGGGTGCGGCCCGCGCGAGTCGTGGACTAGCGAAGGTAGACCCGGTAGTCGACCGTGGGGAAGATGTTGTCCTTCTCCTCGATCGAGGCGAGCCACTTCTCGTTCAGCTCGCCCTTCCTGATCCCCTCGTAGAGCGCGTTGAACTGGTTCGTGTGGTCGCAGACGCGCTTGTTCGCGTAGGGGACCATCGTGCCGGTCTTCATGATGAAAGCCCAGTCGCTCGACTGGAGCAGGACCAGTTCCCGCGCAGCCTGGTTGAGCGCGCGGCGGCGCAGCCCCTGCGCATCGGGGAAGCTCCGCGCGAGCTCGACCATCCGCTCGCCGGCCTTGTGCATGTGGCGGTAGACCCAGTCGTTCGAGCCGTTGAGCCAGTACTCCGCGTAGCCCTTGTGGCCCCAGGAGGACGTGCAGGGCTGCGCAACCTGGTTCGTCGGGTGAAGGCTCAGGTACTCCGACGGCGTGATCGGCGCGACGAGGTCCTGGTCGTACTGCATCTTGCGGAAGAGGTCCTCGAGGAAATCCGGGCCCTCGTACCACCAGTGGCCGTAGAGCTCGGCGTCGTAGGGCGCGACGATGATGGGCGGCCGGTCCATCCGCGGGCGCAGGTACTGGACCTGCTTGCCGCGGTTGTGGAGGAAGTTCGCGGCGTGCAGCGTGGTGCGCTCCTTGGCCGCGCCGAAGTCGTAGGGCGCCTTCTCGTGCAAGGGGACGTCACGGCCCGTGATGCGGTGGTACTTGTAGCCGGTCGCGTGGCGGATCCCGCCCGGGTGGATGTAGGGCTGGATGTAGTCGAGATCGAGGTCGTAGCCGATGTCGCGGTAGAAGTCGCGGTAGAGCGGGTCGCCGGGGTAGCCCTCCTTCGAGCTCCACACCTGCTTGGAGGATTCCGCGTCGCGGCCGAAGGCGGCGACGCCGGAGGGCGTGTGGAGCGGCGCGTAGACGCCGTAGGCGGGCCGCGGCTCGCTGTAGAGGATGCCGTGGGTGTCGACGAAGAAGAAATCGAGGCCCGACTCGCGCAGCAGCTCGTCGAGGCCGCGCATGTAGCCGCACTCGCCCAGCCACATGCCGCGCGGGCGGCGGCCGAAGTGGCGCTCGTACTCGCGGCAGGCCAGCTCGATCTGCGCGTGGCAGACGGCCCAGTTCCGGTCGGCCAGCGGCAGGAACATGTGCGTCGCGTTGCAGGTGATGATCTCGAGCTTCCCCGCGTCCTGGAAGCCGCGGAAGGCCTGGACGAGGTTGCCCTCGTGGCGGCGGAAGGTGTCGCGGATCCCGCCGAGGCGGCGGCGGTACATGTCCGCGATCGGGCCGTAGGCCGCGTCGCCGTAGGTGCGCTGGACCTCCTTGTCGCCGAGCTCCATGAGCTCGTCGAGGCGCGCCGCATAGCGCTGCAGCAGCAGCGTGTCCCGCATCATCGTGAGCAGGGGCGGGCCCATCGAAAGCGTGAGGCGGAAGTCGACGTCGTCCCGCCGCAGGTTCTCGAAAGCGTGGAGCAGCGGGATGTAGGTCTCGGTCATCGCCTCGAAGAACCAGTCCTCCTCGAGGAAGCGCTTGTGCTCGGGGTGGCGCACGTAGGGCAGGTGGGCGTGCAGGACCAGCGCGAGATATCCCTGGGTCATGGCCGCTCCTCGCTGGATCCGCCCCGGGACTCGCTGGCGCCGAGCATGAAAGTTTCGCTGGAACCGAGGTAGAGCTGCTCGCTCCCGCCCGCCTGCAGGAACTCGGACGAGCCCAGGGCCATGTTCTCGCTGGCGCCGATCCAGCGCCACTCGCTGCCGCCGAGCTGGAGGAGTTCGCTGGCCCCCTGCTCGTGGTCGAGCCGCGATTCGGAGCCGGAGCGGGCGACGCCGACGCGGCTGCCGCCGAAGACGCGCCGGAGGACGGCGGGCGTCTCCACGCGGATCATGCCCTCGTGGGTGGTCCAGCGCCGGCGGACCATCCACTGCTCGACCGTCTTGCGCTCGCCCCGGGGGCCGACGGCCTCGAGGGTGACGCGCCAGGGCCCGTAGACGATCTTCTCGCCCGAGTCCATCTTGAGGACGCGGCGTTCGCCCTGGAAGAGCACCTCGATCGTGCGGAAGATCGTGCCGGCCTTCGGCAGCAGGGGCAGGTGTTCGGCGGCGACGGGGCCGGACCAGCGGATCCAGCGGACGACGCGGCCGTCCATCAGGGTCTCCGCCCACTCGGAGCGGGACCAGCCTTCGCCGGCGAGGGCCTGGAAGACGGGCTCGGACTCCGCCGGATACTGGGCCTCGAAGGGCGGCGGCGCCGGCGGCGCGGCCGACGGCGGCGGCGGAGTGTAGCGATGCCGGTACGTGAAGGCGGGTCCGGAGCGGAAGACGGTGCTGGCTTCGACGCGGGTGTCGGGCGACATGGAGTCGCGGGGCATCTCGATCGCGTTGGACCGCGCGATGGGCTTGAAGTCGCCGCTCCAGGTGCGGACGCCGACGTCGACATGGATGGTGGCGCCGGGCCGTCCGACCTTGAAGTGGTAGACGGTGGTGCCGCGGTCGATGCCGAGGTCCCAGTGGGAGTGGGCGTTGAGCCCGTTGAACTCGCGGTGGGTGGTGTCGTAGACGCGGAGGGAAAGGCCCGCGTGGGGGTCCTTGAGCTTCAGCTGGGCGGCCTGGATGGATTCGTCGCTGATTTCCCAGTAGACGCAGGCCCAATGGGGGTCGCGGGCCATGCCGACGATGCGGACGTCGCCGTAGCCCCAGGGGATGTTGCCGAGGACGGGGGCGGGGGAGGGCCGGAGATCGGCATACGCGGCGGTAGCTTTGGGGGCTTCCTTGGCGCTGTTGGTAGCTTTGGGCGGAGCGGACTTGGGGGCCTTCCCTGCCCTTTTCTTGGGGGCTGGGGCCGCTTTGGAGGCAGCTTTCGGGCTTTTGGGCTTCTTACCCTTCGGAGCCATGGACCCAGACCATAAGCAACTGAGTCGCCAGATGCAAGAGCCTTCACCGGATTTGAATGTTTACTGCAGCAGGCGCATCGTGACCGCGCCGCCGGGGTGGGAAATATAGAGTCGCCCGTCCGAGATCCCGAGCCAGCCGCCCGAGTTCGTCGTCCAGACCTGGGACTGCGTGGTCAGGTTGACCGCGTAGGTGTTCGAGGCGCTGCTCACGTAGACGTGGTTGTT
>JACQFK010000266.1 GCA_016200125.1 Planctomycetota bacterium | reverse complement strand
CTTGTCAATGCTCACGAATCTTCCCATGGGAGCCGCAACCTGTGCGGAGCTGTTCGGGAACTGACGTAGCCGAAGAGCGGAGTCCGGCCGAAGGCTCCGATGGCGAGGGCCCGATATCTCCTGCTCCATGCACGACGGCGAGAATGAACACATCGGAACCGGAGTGGCGGTACAAGATCCGGTAATTCCCGACGACGACATGTCGGAGGGTGTGATCAAGCTCTTCGAGGATTAACGCTCCCGACTCGGGAAGGCCTGCAGACGCTCGACTTTCTCTGATAGATGAAGAGCGAAGGATCGGGCGTATGCCTTGGAGTCCCGCGAAATGCACTCGACAATATCCCTGAGATCCTGTCTGGCCGCTTCGGTCCAGACTATTTGAGCCATTGAGCGAGTTCTTCCATCACCTTGTCATGGGGGATGGTGCGACCGGCCCGGACGTCCTCCGCTCCCGCATGAATTTTTTTGAGAACGTAGATCTGATACTGCACGTCTTCAATCGTCGCGTCGTCGTGGAGTCTGTCCAGCAGCCTGCGGATGACTTCTTTGGTGGTCATGAGAATAGTCTAACGTCCCCAGGGCGGAATTGGTACCCCCGGCTGGACTTGAACCAGCAACCACTGGATTAGAAATCCAGTGCTCTATCCAGTTGAGCTACGGGGGCCTGCGAAATGAGGGGATAGAGACAGTTCGCCGACAGGGCGTCGGCCTGGATGGCTAGCGTCTTCGCCGGAGGGGGAGGGCAGCGGTCAGAATCATGCTTCCCAGATTATGCGGGATCGGGCTACCGGACACAAGGCCGACCTGTGCAAGACCTGTGCGGATCCCCAGCAAAACGCAGTGTATGCATTGCATGAAACGCTATAATTCGCGTCCCACTGCATTCGGCCGAGGTTTCTAATCCGGTGGTTGCGCGTTCGACTCGCGCCGGGGGTACGGCTGCTCCCTGCGACGGCGGAAATCCAAAATCCGAAATCCCAACTGAGGGGCTGGTCCCGCGCGAAGCGGAGGGCGCTAGTCGGCAAGAAACTGTCTTAGGCCCAGAATGAAGCCGGTGAAGAAGAAGGTAATCCAGAACACGGCACTCATAGGGGCGGCCAATTCTCGGAGATTGACGTCCCCCGAGGTGAGGATTTGAGGAGATTGGAGCCACCCCCACCCCACGCCCAGTCCCGCTACGAGGACGCCGGACAGCATCGAGTAGCAAGCCAGTCGGGCGAGCAGCGAACGGGCCCAGAGGGATTCCTCGCCTTCTTCCACCAACAGGAGTCTACCCCCAATCTCAGTCCCCCGCGAAGCGGAGGTGGAGGACCGAGGCGCCGTAGGACTCCGGCTTCACGTCGGTCTCCGCGTCGAAGGTGATCGGGAGATCCACCGTGAAGCGGCGGCGCTCGCCGGGCTGGAGCGGCTTGCCCTGCAGTCCGGGATGGGCAGTATTCCGAACTGCCGGCAGGCATAGATTGAACGTCGCGCGACGCGTCAGGTTCGTCGTCACGTCCTCGAAGTGCGGCTTGCCCCTGGGGTCCAGGTAGTAGACCTTCAGAGCCAGTTCGTCGAGCGCGCGGTCGCCGCCGTTGGTCACCTCGCCGGTCACGCGGCTGAAGAGCGACACCGAGGCGCCCACCTTCACCGTCCGCTCCTCGCCTGCCAGCCCGCTGACCTCGATCTTCGACGCGTAGTCCTTCCGCTCGGCCGCCGGCGCGCCTTCAGGGACGCGGACGACCCGGAAGCCCTGCGTGTGGCCGGTGCGGAACCACCAGGTGCTCACCGGACGGTTGGGGTCGGCCTGGTCCCATTCGGGCGGGATCGAGCGCCGCGGCGTCCCGCGCAGCACCGGGCCGAAGTCCGGCGGCCGCTCCGGCTCGAGACAATACTGCGCCACCTTCGCCTCCCCCGGCGCCGCCTCCCACTCGGTCTCGGTGGGGAGCCGGAAGATCATCCCCGTCCGCGCCGAGAGCCACTCGCAGTAGGAGATCGCCGAGTGGTAGCGGAGGTTCGTCACCGGGCGGCCCTCCTCCATCTGCTCCGCCGGCAGGCCGCTCAGCTGGAGGTAGTTCTTGCCGCTGGAGGGGCGGGTGATGCCGTCCAGCCGCTGCTCCTCGGGATACTGGTAGAAGCGGTCGAACTCGCCCCAGGTCACCTCGCGTCGCGAGATCCAGAAGGGCCGGGCCTTGGCGCCGCCGGGGACGTAGACCATCTCGAGAAGCAGGCTCGTGCCCGGCACGGAGACCTTCTCCTCGAGCGTCGCCGTCGCGCAGCCGGCCAGGAACAGGAGCGGGAGCGATCTCATCTCCCCGCAGTATAATGCTCCGGAGTCGCGTCATCAGGAGGATTTCGATGAACAAGATCTGGCTTGCCGCGGGCATCGCCCTGGCGACAGTTTCCAGTCAGGACGCCAAGCCGCCGGTCGACGACCTGACCGCGCTCAAGACAGAAGTCGCGCGGCTCAAGGGGATCGTCCCCGACCAGGCCCATGCGATGGCCGACGTCGGGTCCCATTTCACGAACCTCTGGCTCGCCGGCCAGAACGCGAACTGGCCGCTGGCCCAGTTCTTCTGCGACGAGACCCGCTCCCACCTGCGATGGGCCGTCCGGATCATTCCCAAGCGCAAGGACGCCGAGGGGCGCGAGATCGACCTCCAGGGCATCCTGACGGGGCTCGAGACCAGCACGTTCAAGGATCTCGACCAGTCGATCAAGGACAAGGACCCGGCGAAATTCGCCGCCGCGTACAAGGCGCAGATGGAGGGCTGCATGGCCTGTCACAAGGCCAGCAACAAGCCCTACCTGCGCCTTCATGTCCCCGAGCGTCCGGACGCGGGGATCCTGGAGTTCCGGCCCGAGTAGGTCAGTTCCGGAGGTGGAGGTCGAACCAGTCGAAGGCGTCGGCCTGCATCGCGCGGTCGAACTTGTGTCCGCCCGGATAGAAATTGCAGCGGTACTTGTCCGACGCTCGGGCCCGCTTGAAGACGTCCGCCATCATCTCGTCCGCCCGCTTCATCTCCGCGGGCGTGTAGAGCGGGTCCTCGCTGCAGTTGAGCACCATCGTCGCCTTCGGCGCCCGCAGCGCCAGGATCTCCGGGAAGTCGAGGTCCTTCGGCAGCAGCGGGACGTAAGCCATCCAGGTGTGGGTGAAGCACTTGTCGAGCAGGAAGTCGCGCCAGGTGGTCATGAAGCCGACCGCGACGGCGCAGCGGATCCGGTCGTCGAGGCCGGCGAGGAACACCGTCCGCATGCCGCCGCCCGAGAGGCCGGCGCAGCCGATGCGCGCCGGGTTCACCCCGGGGCGCGAGCAGAGCACGTCGAGCGCCCGCTGGTCCTCGGGGACGTAGACGCCTGGCCAGGTGGTGCCGGCGCTGATCAGGCTCTTCTCCAGCTCGGTCTCGTGCTGGCCGGCGAAGGCGTTGTACTTCGCGATCCCGTCGGCGTCCGCCGGCTCGGGATCGACGCCGTTGCGCTTGATGCGGTCGGACACGTCGGCCACGCGGACGCGCCGGCTGGCGAAGGGGAAGGTGTCGTGGACCAGCACGGCGTAGCCGCGCTTGGCGATCTCGTTGGCCCAGCCCAGGCCGGCATAGTACTTCTCCTGATGGGCCGCCTGGACGGCCCAGGGCTTGTCGTCCGTCCGGACGATCTTGCGCCAGCCCATGTACTTCATCCCGCCGTGGTCGTGGAGGGCGAGGATGCCGGGGAGAAAGCCCTTCGCGCCGGCCGGCTTCAGGAAGACCGCCTCCGTGCGCGGGCCCATGGGCAGCTGCCAGGACAGGAACTGGATCTCGAGGCCGTCGTAGACCGTGGTCCCGTCGACCCTCACCTCGGGAATGCCTCCCAGGTCGACCGGGGCCATGCACTCGAGGACCCGCTTTCTCGCCGCGTCGCGCCAGGAGTTGAGCTGCCCGAAGCGGCCCGACCGCAGCGAGAGCCGCGCGGGGCCGGGACCCAGGACCTGGTCGGCGAGCCAGGGGCCGTAGGCGCCGGCCATGTTGGGCCTCATCGGCGTGGGCTCGCCGTTGATCGCCGAGGGATCGGCGGAGCCGCATCCCCCGAGCAGGATCAGGATCGGCAGTCTCTTCATCATGCGTTGAAGTCCTTGATCGCCTTCATGAAGCGGTCGCCGAAGCTCTCGAGCTTTGCGAAGCCGATCCCGTGGACCTGGAGCATCGCGTCCTTGGTCGTCGGCTTCCGGCGGGCCATCGCGCGGAGAGTCCTGTCGCTGAAGACCATGAAGGCCGGGATGTTGTTCTCGTCGGCGATCTCGCGGCGGATAGTGCGGAGATGTTCGAAGAGCGCCTTGCCGTCCGCGCTGAGCGGCGTCCCTTCGCCGGCGGTCGATTTCTCGACGGCTTCCTTCTTCGCACGCCGGCTCCCGGCCTTCGGCTTGCGAGCGGGTGCGGTCCCGTAGAGCGACGCCGTGTCGTCGCCCCGCATCACCGCGGCGCCGCGGGGGGTCAGGCGCAGGACGCCGTATTCGCCCTCCACGCGCAGGGCGCCCTGGTCCACCAGCTGGTGCAGCCAGGAGATCACGATGTTCTTCGGCTTGCCGGGCAGGAGGCCGAAGACGTCGAGGACGTCGTGGCCCCGCTCGCCGACGCGGTCGGTGCGATCGCCGGCGAGCACCTCGGCCACGTAGGCGGGTCCGTAGCGCTGGCCGGTGCGCACGATCCCGGCGAGCAGGGTGCGGGCCAGGTCGTCCGAGTCGGGAAGGGCGCCCAGGCCGCCGCTGCAGACGTCGCAGGCGCCGCATTTATCCCGGCCCCAGGCCTGGCCGAAGTACTCGACCAGGCGGCGGTGGCGGCAGCGGCCGGATTGGGCGAAGTTGTACATCTCCTGGAGCATCTTCAGCTTCGTGTCGGCGTCGGTCGTCTCGTTCTTCGAGATGATCGAGTTCCAGAGCTGGTAGTCCTGGCCCGAGTAGAACAGGATGCAGTCGGCGGGCCGTCCGTCGCGACCCGCGCGGCCGGTCTCCTGCTGGTAGTGCTCCAGCGACTTGGGCATCGCGGCGTGGAGCACGTAGCGGATGTCGGAGCGGTCGATGCCCATCCCGAAGGCGACCGTGGCCACGACGACGTCGAGGTCGCCCGCCGCGAAGCGATCCTGCGTGCGGGTGCGGTCGTCGTCGTCCATCCCCGCGTGGTAGGGCGCGGCGGCGATCTTCTCGCGCTTCATGCGGGCCGCGAGGTCGTCCACGTCCGAGCGGCGGATGCAGTAGACGATGCCCGCCTCGCCGGGCCTCCGGCGGACCTCCTCGAGGACGTCCTCCTCCGCGTCGCCCCGGCGGAGGCAGCGGTAGTTCAGGTTGGGGCGGAAGAAGTCGCCGACGAGCAGCTCGGGATCCTTCAGGCCGAGCTGCTCCAGGATGTCCGCGCGCACGCGGGGCGTGGCCGTGGCGGTGAAGGCGTGGACCGAGGCCTCGGGGAACTCCTTCTTGAGGCGGCCCATTTCGCGGTAGTCGACCCGGAAGTCGTGGCCCCAGTGGCTGATGCAGTGGGCCTCGTCGATCGCGAAGGCGCCGACCTTGCCCATGCGGAGCACGCGGTCGAAGCCGCCCGCCGCGAAGCGCTCCGGGGCCACGAAGATGAGCTTGTACTCGCCGCGGGCGATGCCGGCCTGGACGCGGCTGCGGTCGGAGGACTCGAGGCTGCTGTTGATGAAGGCCGCCGCGACGCCGCGCGAGAGCAGGCGGTCCACCTGGTCCTTCATGAGGGAGATGAGCGGCGAGACGACGATGGTGAGCTTGTCGGAGAGGAGCGCGGGGGCCTGGTAGCAGAGCGACTTGCCGCCGCCGGTGGGGAGGACGACCAGGGAGTCGCGGCCGTTGATCGCGGCGGTCATCGCCTCGCGCTGCAGCGGCCGGAGCTCGTCGTAGTCCCAGTACTTCTTGACGACGTCCAGGAGCGGATCCACCGAGGCGCATCATAATGTTAAAATGGGTGCATGTCCCCGCCTTTCTTCAACCTTCCGCTCAACCTGCCGCACGCGGCGACGATCGTCCACCGGATCCTCCATCACATGAGGGGCCGGGGGGCGCCGGCGGAGGCGCTGGCGCGGGTGGGCGGCCTGCTGCTGCTCCTCGAGCCCTGGCGCGACCAGGAGGAGAACGGGCCCGCCGAGGCGGCCGAGAAGATCCGGCAGTCGGCGGCCGCGCTCGGGCGGCTCGTGGTGGACGACATCGAGAAGTGCGGCGTCGGCTACGACCGGCTGGGCCAGGCGATTCGGAACCTCTTCGAATGCCTGGCGATGGGGGAGGAGGGGGCGCAGCTCTCCCTCCGCGCGGGCGAGAATCCCCGCTCCACGATGCGGCCGATCTAGGCCCCGCTTCCGGTCCGGAATCCCGTGTCCCAGTCGGTGTCGCAAGCCCTGCAGAGGAACGTGATCGG
>JACQFK010000265.1 GCA_016200125.1 Planctomycetota bacterium | reverse complement strand
GTCGCGGCCGCGCTGGGCGGCCTGATGTGGATGCTGATCGGCTACAACACGTTCTGGTTCTCGACCGGCACCTTCATGGGGGCGAGCGTCTTCGCGCCGCTGGCCCTCCTGGGGATTCAGCTCGGCCTGACGCGCCGCTCCTTCAAGCCCCTGGCGCTGGGCGGGCTGTCGATGGGGCTCATCATTCTCGGCAGCCACGGACAGCACGCGCTGCACGTGATGATCTTCCTGTCGCTCTGGCTGGTCGTTTCGTGGATCCGGGATCGTGATGCCCGAGGATTCATCCTTCGCGGGGGCGCGATCTTCATCGCCGCCGCCGTCGGCACGGGCATGGCGGCGATCCTGACCCAGCTTGACTCGGTCCTGAACGGCCTCCGCGTTCCCGGCGAGGACGCCCGGATGCACTACGCGATGCCCTGGGAGCTTCCGACGTACCTGGCGGGCCTCGCGCTGGGCAAGGTCTGCTATCCTCCCGACGGACTCCTGCGATCGGAGTTCACGATCTACGCGGGGGCGTCCGGATTCATGCTCGCGGTCGCGGGCGCCTTCCGCGGATTCCGCGATCCCTGGATCCGCTACCTCTCGCTTTTCGCTGTGACGGCGCTGCTGGTCGCCTTCCTCAAGCCGCTCGCCGAGCTCGCGCTCCTCATCCCTTTCCTGAATCTGAGCATGCCGGCGCGCTGGGTCTATGTCTTCGGCCTCTGCCTCACGCTGCTCGCCGCCGCCGGCCTGGACGAGCTTCGGCAGGATCCCTCGAAAACCGCCCGCCTGCTCCTGATTCCCGCCGGGCTGTCGCTCAGCCTGCTGGCCTTCTACACCGCCCACGGCGCGGTGGCGGAGACGCTCGTCGGACTCGCGCTGGCCGCGGGAATGATCCTGACCGCGGCCAGGCCCCGCGTGACCCTCGCCTTCTGCTTCGCGGCGATCCTCGTGGACCTGCTCCCCAACTTCGTCCTGTTCAACCGCCCTGCCGATCCGGCTCCGCTGGAGTCTTCGGTCAGGTTCGAGGATGCCGCGCCCGGCCCCTGGCGCGCCCTCGGCAGCATCCGTCTGCAAGACGGGCCTCCCGATGCGAACCTCTGGTCGCTCTCCATCGGCAACAACCTCCTTGCCCTCAACGGCATCGAGGCCATGATGGGCTACGAGTCGATCGCCCCGCTTTCCACCGTGCAGTACTGCATCGCGACGAGCGGTCCCCGGTCGGTCGTGGGAAGCGGCCGCGTCCTCGTTGTCGCGAACCTGGATTCGCGCCTGCTCGACGTCGCCAACATGAAATACCTGTATTGGCCCTTCTCTCTCGAGCTCGAACCCCGCTACCGGAAGAAAGAGACCCGCGGTCCGCTCACTCTCTATGAGAACCCGACCGCGCTTCCGAGGGCCTTCCTCGTCTCGCGAGCGGTCCTCGCCAACGAGAGCGAAGCCGCCCGGCTCCTCCAGTCGGCCGACCATGACCCCCGCACGACGGTCGTGCTGCTCGATACTCCTCAGCTCCCCCGCACGGGCGAGGGCGGGGGAGCTGTGGCGTGGATAGCGCGAGCGTCGGATCGCTTCGAGCTCAAGGTAGAGGCCAAAGCCGACTCGATCCTCGTCGTTTCGGACACCTTCTACCCCGGATGGGAGGCGGAAGTGGACGGCAAGGAAGCGCCGATCCTGCGGGCCAACCTCGCCTTCCGCGCGGTCGCGGTCCCCGCCGGCACGCACTCCGTGACGATGCGCTTCCGCCCCTCCTCGGCGCGGAACGGGCTGATCGTGACGGCGCTGACGATCATCGGCGTCCTCGGCTTCTGCGTCCTCCGGAAAAAGTCCGCTTCCTGAGCGGACGGCGCTATACTTCCTTCATGCGGCGTCGCGACGACGGAATCACGCTGGTCGAGGTGACGGCCGCGATCACGATCGTC
Source organism: Planctomycetota bacterium (assembly GCA_016200125.1). Next base: position 6,239 of record JACQFK010000265.1, on the reverse strand, counting down.
GGCATCGTCATCGCGCTCATCGTCCCGGCGATCTCCCGCGGCTCGCGCCTGGACAGGCTTCTCGAGTGCCGCGGACATCTCAAGACGCTCCACGAAGCCCAGGCGAAGGCGCCGCAGCCCGGCGCCAAGGAATACGGTCGCGCCTACTGGGAGCGGCTGACGAAGACCTCGCCGCCGCTCGTGTCGGCCGAGACGATCCGCTGCCCTTTCGTGGAGGCCCCCGAGGCCCCGCCCTGCCACTATTTCGGGCCCCCGCCCGTGGACCTGTCGACGCTCGACGCGAAGGCCCCGCTCGGCTGCGACATGGAGCTCAGTCACAGCGAAGACGGAAAAGAAGGCGGCAATGTCCTGTTGAAGTCCGGCGAGGTCGTGACGGACCACTCCGGGATCTGGGGCAGCGCCGTGCGCCAGGGGAAGTGCCGTCCCTGAAGGGGACGGAGCGCCTTCGGCATCCGGGGTGACGCGCCGCCGGGTCCGCTCTTGTGGGCGGGTTCAGAGGCGTCCCCCATGATATAGAAGGCTCTTTGACAATGCGGAAGGAGGCTACCATGGTCGCATTGTCGGCACAGCGACGCAGGTCCGGCTTTACCTTGGTCGAGTTGCTCGTGGTGATCGTCATCATCGGCATTCTCGCCGGCTTATTGCTCCCCGTTATTGCTCACGCGATCTTTCGAGCCAAGGTCATGACCTGCCTCAACAACCAGCAGCAGCTGTACAAGCTGGGCACCGTCTATGCGTCCTCCCACAAGGGCAGCTGGCCCCCCGGCAAAGGAGAGGATCTCTGGCTGTCTCTCCGGCGCATGGTCCCGCCGTTGATCGAGGCGGACCATGCCATCATCCTTCACTGCAAGGTGATGGACGACGTGCTCGGAGAAGACGAAACGAACTATCGGGGTCCGATCGTTTCGTTCAGCCGCGTGTCGACCGTCGATCCCCTGGGCGCCGACAAGGAAGGCAACCACGGGGATCAGTACGGCGGCAACATCCTCTTCAAGGACGGCCGTGTCGAAGAGTTCGACAAGGACCATCCCAAGTGGCTCGACTGCGCCATGAAGCTGTCGCCCTAGCCTGACAGCGATTCCCCGCCCGGCCCCGGGCTCAAAGTCTGCCCGAGGCCGGGCTCCTTCCCACCTTCAGGAGTCATTCCATGAACAGACAAGGTCTCACTCTGCTCGAATTGATCGCCGTCATCGCCGTGATCTTCATCCTGGCGTTGTTGTTCGTCCCCTCGACCTGTCGTCCCCCGCGGGAGACTCGCTGCGCCAACAATCTCCGGCAGCTCCATACCGTTGGCTTGGTCTACGCGAGCATGCACGGAGGTCAATGGCTGGAGACCAGGGGAGAAGACCTATGGCTTTCGTTCACAAGGACGACTCCTCCCCTGATCGAGGCGGAACATGCGGCCGTCCTTCACTGCAAGGTGATGGACGAGGTGCTCGGAGAAGACGAGACCAGCTATCGCGGTCCTCTCGTCTCCTACAGCCGGGTGGGAGCCGTCGATCCCCTGGGCGCGGACAAGCCGGGGAATCACGGGGAGAACTACGGCGGCAACGTGCTCTTCAAGGACGGCCGGGTCGAAGAGTTCGACCTTAGAGACTCGCTCTGGAAGAAGTGCGACGACCTTCTGCGCCCCTGAACCTGGTGAAGAAACGAACCGTCTGCTTTTTCCCCTCTCAGGCGAAGAAGTGGACCGTCTGTTTCTTCACCCCACCCCAGAGGCGGGGAAAAAGCAGACGGTTCGTTTCTTCGCCGCAATCTGCTGAGGATCGCCGATTTCCTGTCGAGAAAAGGGCCCCTTCCCCCACTACCCCGGTGGAGGGACCCCGAAACGATTGATGGCGCCCGGAAAGACTGCTATCCTTCGCCCGATGCTCAAGCGGATGTGCACGTCGAAGATCGCCAACGCCTATATCACCCAGGCCGAGCTCCACTACGAGGGCAGCTGCGGCATCGACGCCGCCGTCCTCGAAGCCTCGGGGATCCTGCCCTACGAAATGGTCCTCATCGCCAACGTGACCAACGGCCGCCGCTTCGAGACCTACACCATCCCCGAACCGAAGCAGAGCGGCGCCTTCTGCCTCTACGGCGGCGCCGCCCACATGGGCGCCCCCGGCGACGAGATCATCATCATGGCCTACGGCTACCTGAACGAGGCCGAGCTCGCCAGGTTCAAGGGCCCCAAGGTCGTCCGCCTCGGAGAGAAGAACAAGCTCAAGTAGGCCTCGCGTGAGGCCCTTCTCCCTTCTCCTCTGCCTCCCCTTCTTCGTCGCTCCGCGCGACGACGCCGTCGGCGTCCTCTTCGCCCCCAGCGGCGAGAAGCGGATGCTGGAAGCCGAGATCGCCCGGGAGCTCCGGGGCGCCGCCCGCAGCATCGACGTCGCGATGTTCCACTTCACCTCCGACCGGCTCGCCCAGGCGCTCGCCGAACGCCGCCGCGCGGGCGTCGCGGTCCGGATCCTGCTCGACGCCCGCCAGGCCGACGACGACTTCGTCCGGCGCCTCCGCGCCGACGGCCTCGAGGTCCGCCGCGTCGTGCCTCGCGGTGAGGAGGCAAGGTTTCACCAGAAATACGCCGTCCTTGATGCTAAAATCGTCCTCACCGGCTCGTACAACTGGACGGTCCAGGGCGACATCGCGAACCACGAGAACGTGGTCTTCCTGCGGAACGAGCCCGCGGCGCGGAGGTTCCAGGAGGACTTCGAGAAGACATGGCAAGACAGGGAGCTCTCGCAGCGCTAGTGCTGCTCCTCGCCGCCTGCTCCCCGACCGGAACCAGGGGCGACTCCCCCAAGGGCAAGTCCTCAGGAGAGCTCGAGGTGACCGTCGAGGTGGAGTCCTCCACCGCCTCCCCCCGCGAAGGCGATCTCTCCACCGTCGTCTTCAAGATCCGCAACGGCACCGCGAACGCCCTCGTGCTGCGGGACCTGACCCAGCCGCGCGACCTGATGCTCGCGGGATCGAGCGGCGCCGTCATGACCTGGCAGTTCACCCAGGCGGGCCTGGTGAGCTACTCGGCCGAGAAGGACGAGTGGACCTACGAGAAGGGCCGCCGCAGCGACGCCCCGCGGCCGGTGTTCAACTCCGGCCTCCTGGTGCCCGAGGAGACGCTGCAGGTCCGCGCCCGCGTCCGCCTGCTCGAGATGCCCATGGATTTTCAGTTCTCCTACTTCGAGCTGAGCCCCGAGGAGCTGCGCCGCAAGGTCTACTTCGAGTTCCGCGAGGCCAAGCTCATGCGCTACCGCACGCTCGTCGGCCGGGAGCTCGCGGACCGGCTCGTGCCCTCGCTGCGGCCCGAGGAGGCCGGCCACCGCTTCGTCATCTTCCCCCACGCGGAGCCGATCGCCTCGACCACGCTGCTCAAGACCTTCCGCCTCAACCAGCCGCTCCGCCCGCGTTTCTTCCGGCTCGACCAGGCCTGCCAGAAGGCGGGGATCAAGAAGCCGCGCGCGGGCGACTACAGCTACTCCACCGCCTACGACGCCTGGGTGCTCCCGAAGGACAACGGCCATGTCCTCGTCACCCCCGCCTCGGTGTCCCCCCTGCCCGAGCTGAGGCAGATGGAGCGGACCTTCCACCTCCTCGACTCCTCGGTGCCCGACAAGGTCTTCATCGAACTGCGCGCCCACTCGGCCGCCTCGGCCCTGAGCGACCTCAAGGGTGTACTACTACCTCTTCCTGACCGCGGACCAGTGCGGACGGCTGCTCGCCGACCTCGCCCGCCTCAAGCTGATCCTCGACGTCGAATACGGCGAGGGCGGCGGCCGCCTCGTTGTGCACAACCGCTGACCCCTTCGGCGGGTATAATCGATGGGTGACGGTCCTCGGAATTCCTGAAATCCACCCCCGCCGTTTGCGTCGAAAGAGGCGACCGTGTCATTCGCGAGCCCCTTTCGGCTATTCCAAGCAGGAGCTGACATGAGAGTTGCGGGGTTCCTCCTTCTCCTCGCGTCCACCCTCTGCGCGGACGTCATCGTCCTCAAAGGCGGCTCCCGCGTCTCCGGGCGCGTCGTCGAGAAGTCCGAGCACTACGAACTGACGGCCGACGGCGTCCTCCGCACCTACCTGAAGGAGGAGGTCGAGAAGATCGTCAAGTCGCCCGCGGAGTTCCTGGGCGACGCCGACAAGCTCTTCGAGGAGGCGCGCTCGGACTATCAGAAAGCCCTCGGGGTCTCCTCCCCCGCCGAGCAGAACGTCGTCCTCAAGCAGGCCATCGCCAAGGTCGCCCGCGCGCGCGAATCGTATTCCGCCGCGCTCGACCTCTTCCCCGAGGACGGCAGCCTGGGCAAGCAGATCATGCTGCTGATGCAGCTCATGCGCCTCCTGCGCGAGCGGGTCCACCTCGACGAGTCCCGCGGCCCGCTCGGCGGCAGCGGCAGCGGCAGCAGCGGAGCCCGACCGGAGCCCGTCGTCACCCTCCAGCCCGACGACGCGCTCGCAACCCTGCTCGATCCCGCGCGCCGCAACGATCCCGCCCGCCGCGCCGCCGCCCTGACCTCCTTCCGCGGCCAGCGCACCGATCTCGCGGCCGCCGCGATCGTCTTCCTCTCGCGAAGCGACGCGGAGATGAAGCTCGAGGGGCCCGCGCTCAAGTCGGTCCAGGACTACTTCGAGAAGCCCTGGCTCAAGGAGCCCCAGAAGCTGACCGCCGCGGCCCACCTGCAGGCCGCCCAGCACCTCGCGGGGCTGCGCGGAGCGGCCGCCGAGGCGCTCCAGCCCTTCGCGATCGCCCATCTCTCCGGCGCCCCCGCCGGCGCGGAGCAGGAGAAGGCGGCCCGCTCGATGGGGCTGGTCGTCCAGAACGGCCTCGTGGGGACCCCGGAGGGCCACGCCGTCCGCGACCTCGACACCTGGATCGCCAACGGCGAGTTCGACCTCGCGGTGATGGCCTTCGTGAACGAGTATCGCTCCATCGACACGCCGGCCGTCCGCTACGTCTGGTCCTACGCCCTGCTCCGCCTCGTCACGGCGAAGAAGCGCGGCTTCGAGCGGCCCATCGGTGCCCTCGAGACGGTGAAGCTGGGCGGCGCCGCCGCGCAGGAGCACCTCGCGACGCTGGTGAAGTCCATCCGCGCGGTCGCCTCCTGCAACATCTGCCTGGGCGTGGGCAAGCTCCGCTGCACGAACTGCCACGGCAAGAAGGAGACCAAGTTCGTCTGCGCGAAGTGCAAGGGCAAGGGATATTCGGTCAACACGCTGGGCGCCCAGATCAGCTGCGTCCCCTGCCGCGGCACCGGGATCGAGCGCATCGTCAAGTGCGAGAAGTGCAAGGACGGCTACTTCGACTGCAAGCAGTGCGACAAGAAGCCGCGGAATCCGCCCGACCTGGGCGACATCTGCGATCTCTCCCCCTGCGCCGTCTGCGAGGGCCGCGGCCTGGCCTTCCGCAACGCCGCGGTGCCCTGCCGCTCCTGCCTCGGCCTCGGCCAGAAGCTCGCGCCGAAGCTCGATCCCGCCAAGCTGCTTCCCTGATGGACGTCCTTCCCCACAACGCGAAGGCGGCGGCCGCCTGGGACTCGGCGGCCTCGGACTACGAGCGCATCTCGCTCCACCTGACGGACGCGATCGATCACACCGTGCTGCGCCTCGATCCCCGGCCGGGCGAGCGGATCCTCGACGTCGGCACCGGCACGGGCCTCGCGGCCCGCCGCGTCGCCGCCCGCGGAGCAAAGGTCAGCGGCATCGACCTCGGCGCGGAGTTGATCGAGGCGGCGCGACGCCTGGCCCCCACGATAGACTTCCGGGTCGGCGACGCGGAGCGCCTTCCCTTCGAGGAGGGGAGCTTCGACGCCGTCATCTCGACCTTCGGCGTCATGTTCGTGAACCAGCCCGCCGCGGCCTCGGCCGAACTCGCGAGGGTCTGCCGCAAGGGAGGCCGTCTCGCGCTCGCCTCCTGGACCCCCGACTCCAGCGTCGCCCGCAAAGTCGCCGTCCACCGGGCCTACCTGCCGCCGTCGACGTCGCCTTCGCCCTTCGACTGGGGAGTCCCCGACTGCCTCCGGGACTTGCTGGGCGCGTCGTTCGAGCTCCGCTTCGAGACGGGAGTCACCCGGCTGCGTCTGTCGTCCAGCGAGGAGGCCTGGGATCTCTTCGTTCGCGGCTACGGACCGACCCGGACGCTGGCGGCCTCTCTGTCGGAGGAGCGCCGCCGGGACTTCCGCCGCGACTTCCTGGCGTACTACGAGACCTACCGCAGCGGCTCCGGCATCGAGGTCCCGCGGGAGTACCTGCTGGTCTTCGGC